>NZ_JH556658.1:895780-992508 GCF_000179595.2 Acetivibrio cellulolyticus CD2
AGCAATATGACCAAATGGTTAAATATGCTACTGCCTTACGTCTTGGAACTGCTGAAACCGAAGCCATTATGAAAAGATTTCAAAGAAATAATGAAATTAAACATCCTACATATCTTGCATTTATGGAACTGGGTAAAGCTATAAAACTATTTTCTTTGTGAATATTTAAGGTCAGAGGAATTAAGAATTGAGATTCATGAAGGTCTTAATGTTATAGAAAACTGGAATTCAGCTAACGGATTTATTTTTTATGGAAAAGGTGGAGAAATATCAACCAACAGGTATGAAGACCAAGAAATTGCAGTTTTGACATTACATTTATTACAAAATTGCCTTGTGTACGTTAATACTTTAATGATTCAAAAAGTTCTTACACAAAGCAAGTGGTATGATATTATGACACAAGAAGACTTCCGAGCACTCACACCACTTATCTATACACATATAAACCCATACGGAAACTTTGATTTGAATATGGAGGAAAGAATACCAATAGACATTGCCATAAATTAACATTTACTTTGCCCCTGGTGACACGGATGCTCCCACTACCCCATATAGAGACACTAATCAAAATTGCAGACTATTATAAAGTTTCGGTTGACTACCTAATAGGCAGATACAAATAAAAAGAAGGTGCACCCTGTAAAAGTCACCTTCTCTTTTTCGTAATCATCTTCTTTTTCTTGGAAATTACTGGAACCAAGTTTTTATTTCGTGTAATTCCTTGTATTGTTTTTCCACTCTCCTAACTTTGATTTTTACCTTTAGTATATTGACATGAAAAGTCTATGCTTACTGTAAAAATTGTTTTTTAATCAATTAGGCAAAAAGGCTCAGTCTTTTAACTTTAAAAATGATTTTGATTCCATTTGCAGCCTATAGAGGCATGTAGATATTATAATTTTTATCATTAGCGTTGTATATTTTATTTACAAAAAGTGAGCTACAAGCACCAATATACTTATTAATGTACCTGATATTCCTGATATTCCAGCTTTTTTCCCAAATGCACCTTCCTTTGTTATAGCTATTGATGCAACAACAACACATACTACATCTAAAATGAGTAATGGTGTGGAAAAAACTAAAACTAAAACAAAACCTGCTAAAAAAGTCATACAACCAAACATTAGAATATCATCAAAAGTATTTATACCGATAGTTGAACTGAGATATATGAGATAATATGTATAGGCAAATATTATTCCAAGTAAAATAAAAGTAGCAATACTTAAGCCTCTTTTCATATGATCACTTGTACGATGTATTTATAAAAAAATACATTCCTTTCTATAGATTTTTATTTATATTTTATTTAACACGGTGGACTTTTTATTTTATCTTATAGCTTTGACTATTTTAAGTCATGGTTAATGTTGGCATCGATATTGGCAACTTCACTTACTAAATTTGGACTATTAACGTTTTCTACCAACTTTTATATATTATGTTACCTTTAGTATCAATATAGCCCATTTGTCCCGACATCCAAACTTTTGCCAGACCATTCTTAAATGACTCTGCTCCTGTGAAACTTGGCTCAACTAGCCAGTTACCTTTTTTGTCTATATATCCATATGAGCTGTCATAACACTTGGGAATCTTCTCGCCCACAATTGCAAATCCTTCACTAAAATCCTTATATTCATCATATTTAGGCTCCACTATTATCTCCATCTTATCATTAACGAAACCATATTTATCATTATTAATTATTGCAGCCATACCTTCATTAAACTCATACATTTCTGTATAGTCCATTCCAGTTTCTTTTATCATTTCGCCCTTTTTATTGATATAAAAATATTTATTATCTTTTTTTACTCTTGCCAATCCCTGGCTAAACATTTTAGCCTCATCAAAGGACGGTTCTATCTCCAAATTTCCCTGCTTGTTTATGTACCCCCATTTTCCTGACACATAAACAGCTGCAAGCCCTTCACCAAAGCAATGGGCCTTTTCAAAAACATAGTCAATAACTTTATTCCCTCGCTTATCTAAATACCCCCACTTGCAATTACTACCTTGCAATAAAATTAAGTCATCTACCACTTGGAGCATATTGTCATATTTAGGTTCAACAACCACCTTGCCTGAAGTGTCTAATAACCCCCACTTTGAATTTACCTCTATATCAATCAAACCATTAGAAAATCTGGTTACCGAATCGAATTCAGGTTTTATTTTCAAAGTCCCATCTGTGCCTATAAATCCCCATTTATCTCCCAACTTAACTGCTGCCAATCCTTCTGAAAAACTGTATATTTCTTCATATTCAGGTAGGGTTATATTCTTACCGCTGCTATCTTTTATTCCCCATTTAGTATTTTTATACGCAATTAAACCATTACCCAAATATTCACAATCATCGTAATCAGGTGTTAAGACATATTGACCGCTTTTATTAATAATTCCAAAACCTTCACTAGTCTGGATCTTTGCCAGCCCATCAGAAAAGTCTTCAGCATATTTAAA
This sequence comes from Acetivibrio cellulolyticus CD2, assembly GCF_000179595.2. Classification (NCBI taxonomy): domain Bacteria; kingdom Bacillati; phylum Bacillota; class Clostridia; order Acetivibrionales; family Acetivibrionaceae; genus Acetivibrio; species Acetivibrio cellulolyticus. The sequence goes on from NZ_JH556658.1 coordinate 898,259, forward strand.
ATATGGAGAGATAATTACTTCCCCTAACGAATTCATATACCCATACTTCGTTTCAGATGAAAACAACGCACGCTTATACTCTTCGAACACAAAATAATCCTGATTAATATTAGTACTTTTTATTTCAATGTTATTTGCTTTGTTATCCTGATCAAAATTACACCCAGTAAATGTAGCAAATATACATAAAATTGCAAATATACGTTTGGATCTTCTCATTTTTCCTCCTATAAACTAAATCCGCCTTATTGTTTTGTCACTAAAACAGCAAATCATGTAACGCATCTCCTGCTGAATTTAATCCATCTTCTATAGCATCTCCTGCAGTCTCCAACCCATCTTCTATTGCCTCTCCTGCAGTTTCTAACCCATTGTCTATAGCATCTCCTACAGTCTCTAACCCATCTTCTATTGCCTCTCCTGCAGTCTCCAACCCGTCACCTACTGCCTCTCCTACAGTCTCTAATCCATCACCTATTGCCTCTATACCATCACCGATGGCTTGCCCTACTGTACTTACTCCATCATAAATTGCATTTCCTGCAATACTTATTAGATCGAATATTCTGTCGTTTAAATAAGTTACAACTTTAGGAATGGCTTCAGTATTTATATAATTTATCTCGCTACCTACTATTTTTTCAATAAGTACCATATCTCTTCTAAAACCTGACTCGTCTTCTACATATTTATCTTTAAATATACCGTCTGGGTCAAATATATTGGGCATACTAATTATAAGATCATCTAAAGGATTAAGTAAATCCTCAATATCTAGCACTTTCTTCCAACTACTATGATCACTTTTATAAGAATCAATACCTAATTGTATTTGATTACTATCTCCTTCGTTATCTCCCCAACCGCCATTTGACAAAGAATCAAAATATTTTCTGAGTGGATCTGCCTTTACACCAGGATTACCACGGTCACTCAGAAATTGTGCAAAACCAGCCCCACCTTTAAGTACTGACTGTCCAAGCTGACCAGTACCAAATACTTCTGCACCAAGATACCCATATAAAAAGTTACCTGCAAAATCACCCTGATATTCCTTTTTATCATATTTCCAAGGCTGATTCCATATCTTAATTTTTTCAACTTTACCGTTTACAGTTATCTCAACTACTCTGCTGTTTTTTACATCAAATATACCACCAGTATTTACAGCATAATACCACCAGGTAAAATCATATCTATGCTTATTAGCTATTAGAGTTAACTCCTTAGCCATATCCTCCAATATTTTTTTTATATCCGTTTCGCTTGCATTTTTATAGTTTTTTATAAGCATCAACTCATATTTATCCATAATTGCGTCAATTTGAGCTATTTCAGCCTCTGTTGGCACCTCACCACCTGGCAAGCTATCAAGAACGTCAGTCATAATTCCAGCATCCGGTTTTACACTTTCATCACTTTTACCATCTTTCTCAAATGAATTACTGCTTTTAACATTCACAATTGGAGCTGAATCTCCAAAAACATCAAAAGGCATTTTTAGCTTTTGATCTGCATTTATTTTTTGCAAACTACGTTCAATAGTTTGTTCTGAAGCTCTATAGTCCTCTATAGCCTTATCTAAAAAGTTTGCACTCTTAAAAAGCATATGCTCCTCTTTTGATAGTTGTGAACTCAATTCAACAAGTTGACTGTCTATACCTCTACTGTAACGTATGTCACTATCTAGAGAATTCCTTATAGACTTAAGATTATTAGTTATATTCTCCAAGTCTCCTGAAAGTTTTCTAAGCCTACGCTTACTATCTTCCAATGTTCTCATATCTGCATGTATATTCGACATTCGAACCCACCCCCATTATCTCTGACAACCCAAAACTGCAGTAAATTCTTGCTACTATTATATATGTACACAATATATAAACACAAGAAGTATATTGCAGATAAATCAAGAAATTCTTCCATATACAATTGTAGGCCTACCTAAAGGGTAGACCTACAATAAAAATATCTTATTATGAAAACAAACCACCTGAAGCATTATTAATTGCTTTATCAGCCTCTTCATATGCTTTTGCTGTTGACTCTAAAAAGTTAGTGTAGGAGTCAATAACTTTGTAATATGCTTCAAAATTGTCCTTCAAACCAGTGAACTTTGAAATAAAGGCATTTGCTGCTTCACTTTCCCATTTCTTTTTCATTTTGTTCATTTCTGACTCAATATCTTTCATTACACCCTGAAAGTTTGTGTTTATTGACTTTATATTTGATGATGTTGACCTCAATACCTGTGGTGTTACTTTAAATTCTGCCATTATATTTTACCTCCCCAAATTTATTATCTTCCTCTTGTAAGTTTTCCTGCTCCGTCCTTGATGCTTGCTTCTGTTTTTTTATACACCTTTGCTGACTTTTCTAAAAACTCAACATAATTGTCCAATACCTTTTTTAAATTTTCAAACTCCACTCTGAAGCTATCTATCTGTCTTGCGTACGCCTGATTAGCTTCACCGCTCCATGAACTTTTCATCCCATCTACTTCATTATATAACTTCTGGTATAGATTAACATAGCTACCTATTTTACCTTCTATTTTTTTTGCTGAACCTTCTAACTCTTCAGGCGTTACACTTATTTTACCTGCCATATCAACAATCCCCCTTTATTGATTAACCTGCATTTTTATTTATTTCAGCCTTAAAAGGCTATTTTGCTTTTTTACTTTCCTTCTCTCTTCTTTCACGTTCTCTTCTTTCCTGTTCTCTTATGTAGTCATTATAACGTCTTTCATATGCATCGTCTTCTCTTTCTATATCTGAAGCAGCACTAGCTATTTTCCCCGCTATCTCAGATAATTTTCTTGCAGTACTTTCTATTTCTTCAATCATAATTCCACATTGCTTTTTAAATTCTTTGGATGCATCCCCACTCCAAACTTTCACGGTTTGTACCAAAACATCATCTAAATTGTCCGCAACTTTGTTAGTATTTTTCGACAACTCCCTTATACTCGATACCTGATTCATAACCTGACTATAATTTATTCGTCTTTTAGGTGGAAGCATTATTTCTCCTCCCCATCTATTCAGATGTTTTTTTGCCTTTCATGAATTTCATTATAAACACATTAATTCTTTAGTACAATAATTTCTGACGAAATGCTCATTTGAAAGGATGAACCGCATTTTTATGTAATATTTTTACTTTCCTATGATAAATAAACCCACTAAAACTCAATAGATCATTTTATATCTGATGAAGTTATTGTATTATTCACCAGTTTCTTTGAAAATGGCTTATTTAAAAACTTACCAAGTTGAACTCTGAAATTAGGATTATTCTCAACCTCCGCTAAAAAGTCTTCACTCATTTCAAGTTTTACTTCTTCCGAACCATCATCAAGGTAAGCAAAAAATAAGTATTTACGAACCCCTTGCTCTATTTCCATTAATTTGTCAAATGTTACAGTCTTCTGAGCAAGCTCAGGTGTATCTGTATTTTCGTAATTATAATAGCTGTATGTAACTGTTTTATCATTCATGTCCAACACTTTATAATACTCGTCCATACCTAAGTTTACAAAAATCTTCATAACCAACCGAGACTCTTTCGTCTGACCTGAATCATTATCTTTTTCACCACTAACATCAGTACTTACAGCATCTGACATATCAGAGTTTTGATTAGCTTTATTTATATCATCAGTTTGTTGAACATTAGGCATGTCAACATTTTCTGAATTATTTGTTGATTCGGGAGAAGCAGTATAAATTTTCTGTCCCGGTACATTGTTCTGATTTTGATTGCCCATAAATTTAGAACATGATGTTAATAAAAACATGCATATGAACAATATAAAGAAAGTCCTGATATTAAACTTCATACCTAATCTACTTAATGTATTCAAATTAGCATCTCCTTTTGTCAGTAACCATAACAGAAATTATTGCAAGCTACAATGTTTATTTTTTAGTATATTGACCTGGCAATTCTATTAACGCATAATCTCCCAAGGCATGGGCAACATCTACACTTACAACTAAAGAATCCGGCGTTACATAGAATGTGTTATAAGCCCATTCTTCCGCTAACCCCTGTAACAGAATTTGGTCATCTGTTTGTTGAATCTGGTCTATTAATACATTTTTGTCCATTCCATCTTTAACTGCATCATTAGTTACTGCTGTAGAATTCTTAATTTCTTGAGCAAAGTTACTGTCTAACGTTGCAAAGTCAGAAATTTTTAATTTGGCAACATTTTTAAGATCTATCGTTATCCCATAAATACTATTTGTTGGGTATGCAGAACCCTCTATGTTTGAATATCCTGTAAAAATAACGCTTAATAATTCATCAGTATTCATTGTAACCTTATACTTCATATCGAGAGTTAGGTTTACTTTAGTCCCGGTATCCTCCTGATAACCCTTAAGAGGCTCTTCAACCTGGCTACTCAAAACATTATTTTTAATCAAATCATTGATAGACTTTTCCTTGTTGCTGTCTTCCATACCCTTTATTTGTGGGTATTCAATTTTAATATTGTCCTGTTGAAAAGTCTCAGTAGTAATTGTATATTCCTGATTTTTTGTTTCCTCAATCAATACGGATTCAGTTGGTGTTGTGATAACTTGAGTTTCAACTGAGTTAGTTGGCACCGATGAGTTTGCATTTTCGCCAATTGTTGTAGACGATACTAACGGTGACTGTCTGTTTTGTTGTCCTTTATCGTTTGGAGCAATTTTTCCGCATCCTGCTAAAAGAAAGATAGTTGTAATTGTTGTCGCTAAAAGCAATCTCCTATTCATTTTTACCTCCGTCAAAAACGTTCAGTTTAATTATTAATTAATAGTCTTTTAAATTGTAATAAATTCATTATAACAATAGAACTCATAAATAAAAATACATTTTAGCTCTGAAAATTCGAGCTTATATATGAGGTCATTTAAAAGTCTAATTTAAGACCTTATACCAGTATTCAGCTTGTTTAGCCCTCTTGGGTTGGTTACGTTCCTTAGGCCTTTCATAATGATTCAGGAATAACGCAGCCAGATCGCCTACATCACCATTAGATTGGGAGAACTCCTTGAAAGACATTGAACTGTGTATCCATTGAACATTATTGTCTACCTCATAAAGAATTCTCTTCAACTGACTCTCCATAGAAGTACATTCTAAATCCTTACTTTCTGCCCAATCTAAATATTTACTTGCAGGTGTCCATTGGACTATGCCAAAGCCACCTTTTCTATTGCCTTCTTTTAAACTCTGCCAGATACCAGGGTTCATGTTACTTTCTGTCTGCATATTTCCAAGCATTGCACAAACAGCATTTTTGGACCACCCCTTGGCACGGAGATAATCAAGAATATATTGGGCATTTACCTTCATTTGTGCCATTGTCAGATAATCATTGCAAATGAACAATCCATCAGCTGATGGTTCTTTGCCATTTCCATTATTATTATTCCCACTTGGTTTATCATTTGCGTCTATATCATTCAACTTGCCATGCCCAGGCACCTTTATAACCTGTCCTACATATATAAGGTTTGGGTTGGCAATATTGTTATATTTAGCTAACTCATTAACTGTTACACCATACTTTGCAGCAATTTTGCTGAGAGTATCTCCACTTTTCACTACATATTTAACAGTTTTACCAGAATCTTTACCACTATTTGACTCTTTGGGCTTAACATTATTCAGCTTGCCTGGATCGGTTATCTTTATAACCTGCCCTACATATATTAGGTTCGGATTAGAAATTTTATTAATCCTTACCAGCTCTGCAACTGTTGTACTATACTTTGCCGCTATTTTGCCAAGCGTATCACCACTTTTTACTTTGTACTCTTTAACCCTACTAGTCACCGTAACATCAGGTTTCACATCTTTGGAAGATGGAATACTTGTGACTTTTCCCTTCAAAAACGGCATTGGATCAATAGGTTTTGAGTCTGTATTTCCAAGACAATTACCATTTTTGAGGCATTCTCTGACTTCAAAGTGAAGGTGCGGACCTGTTGAACGTCCAGTACTTCCTATATTACCTATATCTTGCCCTGCTTTTACTACATCGCCTGCTTTGACTTCTATTTTACTCATGTGTGCATATCTTATCTGAACTTTCTTTCCATCGATTTCTGTGTTAATGTACACAACGTTTCCATATCCATCCAGCCATTTAGCCAGAACTACTTTTCCACCAATAGCAGCTGCTATATCCTTTCCGCTTGCAGCCCCTATATCCACTCCCTTGTGCCCATTTGGGTGAAGGCTATCCTTCGAACTATAAGGACATGTAATACGGGTTGATGAAGGTACAGGCCATACAAATTTTGGCGCCACAACAGTGCTTTTATTTTGCACAGGTTTGGATATAGTAGTGTTTCCTTTAACATTAACATTATTAGCGGGCTTAACCTTTATTAAATCCAATATTTTTGTAAGCCCAAATATTTTCACTGGAACTCCTATTATGGGCAAAATTGCAATCATACCTAAAACTTCAGGCCTCTTTATAAATGTCGGCACATTTTTTTTGAATATATCAACAATTGAACTTTTCCTTTGCGTGGTTGTCTTGCCTAGTTCTTCGATAGCATCCTCAATTTCATTTTCTGCTTTTTCATATTCTTTGAATACTTTATCCAAGAATTTTGCGATCTCGGAAAGATTCCTTTCTTCCTCATAAAGTCTGTTGTTTAAATCTCCAAGACCTTTATCAATACCGTTACGATTACGTATATCCGAGTCAAGTGAACTCCTTATATTAGAAATGCTATTCCCAATACTACTTAAATCTTTAGAAAGTCTTTTTATTCTTCCTTCACTTTGTTCTAACACTTTTAGTTGTACGGCAAAATCTCCCATAAAATGCCCCCCCTGATCGAATTCTATATACACTATAAATTGCAAGGACTATTCCATGTCCTAACAAGAATATTCTTTCCCGCTTCAATCTTACCAGGCTTGATCTTGTACTTCATTAATAACTCTTTTTTGTGTATCCGGCATGGTTCCACCATTAATGCCACATTAAATACTTCACAAAAATCAATCTTCCAACCCTTTATTTCTTTATTATTTGATTTAATCAAACCAGTTTTTTGGCTACCTGCAAGTTTGAAATTTCCAATCTTCTCAATCATATAATTCACAGTTTTCTCTGCATCAAGATAGTCTGTAATTGTATGCTCAACAAAACTACAACATCTTGAAAAATACATACAAATTCGTTCAAGCTCTTGTTCAACAACTTTTATTAAGTTTAAAACATCTTGGAATTCCGGATCAATGCTTCCTCCAACCATTCTGAATTCAGCTTCAATCCTGTTGGCTTCCCGCTTAAGACTGCATATCTGCTCAAGCATTGCTTTCATTCCATCAGGATATACCGAAATATTCACAGTATTCACTCCCTGCATTACTTAAGATTTCGATACATAATTGTAGGCCTACCTATAGGGTAGACCTACAAAAAGAGAGCTTTTACAACTATCTTATTATGAAAACAAACTACCTGAAGCATTATTAATTGCTTTATCAGCCTCTTCATATGCTTTTGCTGTTGACTCTAAAAAGTTTGTGTAGGAGTCAATAACTTTGTAATATGCTTCAAAATTGTCCTTCAAACCAGTGAATTTTGAAATAAAGGCATTTGCTGCTTCACTTTCCCATTTCTTCTTCATTTTGTTCATTTCTGTCTCAATATCTTTCATTACACCCTGAAAGTTTGTGTTTATTGACTTTATATTTGATGATGTTGACCTCAACACCTGTGGTGTTACTTTAAATTCTGCCATTATATTTTACCTCCTCAAATTTATTATCTTCCACTTGTTAGTTTTCCTGCTCCGTCCTTGATGTTTGCTTCTGTATCTTTGTACACCTTTGCTGACTTTTCTAAAAACTCAACATAATTGTCCAATACCTTTTTTAAGTTATCAAACTCAACTCTGAAGCCATCTATCTGTTTTGCGTATGCCTGATTAGCTTCACCGCTCCATGAACTTTTCATTCCATCTACTTCCTGATACAACTTTTGGTATAGTTTTACATAGCTACCTATCTCACCTTGTATTTTCTTTGCTGAACCTTGCAACTCTTCAGGTGTTACACTTATTTTACCTGCCATATCAACAATCCTCCTTTATTGATTAACCTACATTTTTTATTTATTTCAGCCTTAAAAGGCTATTTTGCTTTTTTACTTTCCTTCTCTTTTCTTTCACGTTCTTTTCTTTCCTGTTCTCTTATGTAGTCATTATAACGTCTTTCATATGCATCGTCTTCTCTTTCTATATCTGAAGCAGCATTAGCTATTTTCCCTGCTATCTCAGATATTTTTCTTGCAGTACTTTCTATTTCTTCAATCATAATTCCACATTGCTTTTTAAATTCTTTGGATGCATCCCCACTCCAAACTTTCACGGTTTGCACCAAAACATCATCTAAATTATCCGCAACTTTGTTAGTATTTTTCGACAACTCCCTTATACTCGATACCTGGTTCATAACCTGACTATAATTTATTCGTCTTTTAGGTGGAAGCATTATTTCTCCTCCCCATCTATTCAGATGTTTTTTTGCCTTTCATGGATTTCATTATAAACACATTAATTCTTCATTACAATAGTTTCTGACGAAATGCTCATTTGAAAGGATGAAACGCATTTTTTTGTAATATTCTTACAATTTATAGGTTGTATTGCGTTTTTATTCTTTTTAAACAAGAATTAATTTTGTTCCGTCTGTTATACCCGTATTACTGATTGTACTGTTGCTTGGCAGAACAGTTTCATCTTCACATTTACACAAAATAGCATTATCCTTATAAGGCTTAATTCCTTCTGCCTCTTGTACCGCCTGTGCAATAAGCTCTGCTGCAACCCCAACTTTCATGACTTCAGGTATTATAAATTCATATTTTTTACCTGTCGCCGGAACCACAACCTCAATAAATACTTTTTCCATGTTACACATCTCCTTCAATAGCATTACTATATAAATGCTTTAGTGCAAAAACCATCTCATCAATTTCACCAAGAAGTGATTGCGTACTAAGAGTGTTAAACCTTATACTGCTAACTATTTCATCCTCTTTTCCTATTGCTGAAGCATCCAACTTCCATAAATGTCTGGTGCCCCCATAGTAAGTAAAACTGTTAACATCACTCATACTGTCATAGTCTAAAAGCATTATTAATAGTGAAATACAAAAATTTTTGTCCTTCAAAGCATCAAACAAGTCCTCAGAGGCCTCATCACTACATCCATAATTCATAAAAAGCTCTTTTGCTTCACTCTTATCTTCCCTTACTACCGTATCATTTAATTTCTCAAAATCTGATAGAGGAATGTCGAAACTGATATTTTCACTCTCATAGTCCGTTTCAGTATAAAAACACTCTTTAATATTGTCTGACACTTTTTCAATACTAACCAGTGGCGTCAATATCCACTTATTCGGGCTTAGTCTATCCTGATCCAGCTCAACGGCGATTTTTTCATTAATATATATATTTCTTGTACGCGAAGAACTGCCTTCAATCATCGCAGTTCTGATGAAAACCTTGGGATTGCAACAGGCAACCATTAAAGAATACAAATCATTATCCATGGTTATCGAGTTATCAAACTCAACCTCTATGTATTTTTTATTTTCCAACTGTTCCCTTGCTATATCCCATTCCTCAGCAACCTGACTTTCATCTATTTCAGAAACAGTATCTTCAACTCCATACATCTCATCAGCACCTGTCAATGCAGCAAGGAAGATCAACTCCTTCTGGGTTAAAACAAAACCAGCTTCTCCAATCGGGCTCATCACCATCACTCCTCTATATATCAATATTTTATAAACATTTGAGTTTATCTTTCAATATTCCTTTAAAGGTTCTAGATATATCTATTTCAGTTCCATTTATCATCTCAATTTTCATGTCCGAGAAAGAAATTCTAGACATTTTGTCCGCATTTATAATATAGCTCTTGTGACACCTGATAAAGTTTTCCCCCAGTTTTTCTTCGAGGGATGACAGACTGTCGTAGTACCCTATCCTCTGGTTTTCAGTATGCACATATATCTTCTTTTGGTAAGATTCTAAATATAATATCTGATTATAATCAATTCTGTATATCTCCGTACCTATGTTAATATTTAAAACCGCTTCATTCTCAGCGAAAAAATTCAGATAATCTCTGTAAATATCCCCCATTACATGTTTAAGTTCTTCAATTTTGACTGCCTCTCCCTGCTTTATCAAAAAACCCGACGGCTTAATTAATCCCGTCATAACCTTATAAATATATTCAGTATGAGCAGTACAAAAAACAATATATGAATCACGATCCTTTTCTCTGACAGCTTTCGCCAACTCAATACCGTCTTCTTCAGATAAACTATAAACTGTCTCAAGAATATAAATCGATATTTCATTTTCTTTGTCCAAATACTCTAAAACATCCTGGGGTGAAGAAGCCATTACTGCAATCTCAATATTATAGTTATTTCTAATGGCTATCTCCATTATCAACTTCTTTAAAAGTTGTATATATATATTATCTTCATCACATAAAACAACTTTTAACAAGCCCCCCACCTCCACTTCGTTAGGTTATCATAAGTGATGTAGTCCATAGCAATTAAGCTGAAGTGTATTTATTAACTTCTGAAGCCAGCAATGCTAAAAATCACTAGGCAAGGGGTGTCTTAATTACTTTATATTCATTCCTGTCAATAATGTATCCTATACCGGTATCATACTGGCAGTTTCTTTGCTGATAGCTCATACTTACATTGAATATATTCTGCCCGTCTACATTTCCCCCGAGTAAAATTCCATTCTTTCCAGTAAACACAGAATTATATAACGTTTGGCTGGTAAATGTTTTAAGCTTGTCCGGATTAGCAGTGAATATAAAATACACTTCAAGGCCACTACCGCCGCTTAATAAGTTTTCAACGTAGCTTAAGGCATTATCAGAAATCATTTTAAAGAAACCGTCAAAATCATCTATAAGCACTACTATACGTTGATATTTTCGCATATATTCATATTCGCTCTGGTTATTGTCATTCTGTCTGAAAGCTTTCAAATCTTTGTGTCTTGCCTGCATTTCCTTTACAAGAGGAGTAATGAAGCCATCAAAAGACTCGGTATCGCATATATAATCATCTGCATTATATTTTGAACAATATCTTCTTAGTTCACCTTCTCCGCTATCAACTACATAAACTTTCCAGTCAAAATTTGACTTAATCAATCTTAACAAAGTTTTTAACATATTCGTTTTTCCAGTCTGGTCATAACCGAGAATGGAATATGCATAGAACTTTCCAATATCAATGGATAGAATTTCTGCCTCCTCAACATCATATCCTAAAGGAATCAACTCCTGCTCGAAGAGCGCCTTACAGTCGTCACTTTCAAGCATGAAATCTACTGAAAGCTCATCAGGCACAAACGGAATCGGTTTTGCCTTACGACCAGACCATTTTTCCTTCATATTTCCGAATAATTCCCTTAGCTGAGTAACCCTTTCTGCCTCATTATCAGATTCTGCTGCAAGTGCAGTCTGGAACTCAAGTGGAGTATCAACCTTGGCAAGACCTCTTCCTTTTACAATTTCCGGCTCAAGTCCGTCAGTCTGTCCAACAACAGATGCATACTCATACTTATCATTCAACTGCAAAGTATACATAAGTTTGAAATTCTGACTCACTCTGTATTTAACAGAACTTGTATTTGAAGTGGTGAATACCATATATATACCATAATTTCCGCCTTCACGGGAAAGTGTCACAAGTGTGCTTTCAGAATCCGGATATAGCTCGGCAAACGCCGAGTAGTTATCTATTATCATAACTAATGCAGGCTCTACAGTTCCCGAAATCTGCATATAGGATTGCAAATTACCTACCCCATATTCAGCAAACTTTCTCTTTCTGCTTTCCAATTCCTTCGTAAGCATTCTGAACAATTTATCAAGTTTATCTCCATCATCCGAAAAAATTACTCCTCCGGTATGAGGCAGACCACTGTAATACCCCATTGTTCTTCCGCCAAAATCCAATAGATACAAGTTCACCATCTCAGGCGAATATGATTTTATAAGTGAATATATAAGTGTCTGTACAAAGGTAGTCTTGCCTGTGCCAGGGGCTCCGTACAGCAACAAGTGTCCATCCTCTCCCATGTTTGCTCTGAGGGGACTTTGCATCTGATTTTTCGGATCATCATAAATTCCTATGGTAGGTCTCATCCAATGGTCAACAGGTTTCCAACCTTCACCATCCCAGCCACCGCTCTCTTTTACTATATTATCATAGAATATAACATCGCCCAACGGTTCCAACCAGAGCTTTAAAGGACTAATATTATCTTTTACAGATATATCAGCGATATAATCCACGATTGCAGAAAGTTGTGTACTTGAGCTTTTCACAGCCTCTGTTTTTGTGGAAACTGTTTTGAGCGCCCTTCCAGAGTTATCAATCAACATAACCTGTTTGTCTCCGTCATTTTCAATCTTGTCAGTAGGTACATAAGGTGCTCCGCTCCAACCCGACTGAACCAGTTCAAAAATCTCATCGTTTCCTACCTGTACATAACACCTTCCTGCCTGCGTAATATATGCTGCTTCCTGCCTTTTGAGCATTTCATTACTATCTGCCTTGTCCAAAACCTTAAGACAAATTCTGAACCTTGTATTACTCCATATCTGATCATCAACAACACCTGATGGCTTCTGAGTAGCCAGAATCAAATGCACGCCAAGACTTCTTCCTATTCTTGCTGTACTAACCAACTCATTCATAAAGTCAGGCTGCTGGGATTTTAATTCTGCAAACTCGTCTGAAACTATGACAAGGTGAGGCAGCGGCTCTTTTGCCTTATGCTCCTTATACATCTGCTGGTATTTATCAATATGGTTAACTCCATATTCCGCAAATATTCTCTGTCTGCGCTTAAGTTCGCTTTGAAGCGAAACCAATGATCTGCGTATCTGGCTTCCTCCAAGATTGGTTATAGTACCGGCAATATGCGGCAAACCTATAAAGCAGTTTGCCATCCCTCCTCCTTTGTAGTCAATCAATATGAAGGACACATCATAGGGATGATAATTTATAGCCATTGAAAGTATTAACGATTGTATGAATTCACTTTTACCGGAACCTGTCATACCTGCTATAAGTCCGTGAGGTCCATGGTATTTTTCATGTATATTCAGGAAAAACTGCGTGTCACCGGCTTTTATTCCCAATGGCGCCTCCAGTGATCTGTACGACAGATTTTCCCTCCATCTTCTCTTGATTTCAAGGTGCTCAATTCTTCCTACCTTAAACATCTCAAGGAAGGTCAACACAGACGGCAAAGACATTGCCGACGCCAGTTCTTTTACCTTCATACCTGCAAGAGAACAAGAGAAAGAGTCCAAATCGTTTCTATTTATTGGATCCGTTTTAAATTCTATCATCCCATCCTCAGGGTTATCTCTATGATAAAGGGTACATTCAGCTTCAGAACACTGTACAAAAGAATTACATTCTTTAGGAAGCATATTCAGCTTTTCATAGGCAAATATCGTTGTTACTCCGAGAGACACCGAGGAGCTTGTCAAATAACGCATTACAGGTTCATTTTCAGCAAGTTCCTGATCTGCTATAAAGACAATGAAATGTGGCAGCTCCATTTTCGTATCAAATGAACTATCCTTACTTTTTTCTTCCCTGTCGCCAAGTACTTCATTAAGGAAATGAAATACATCTCTCGCCTCATCACGGGATGATGCTATAAAACGTATTGCTTTTTCAGGACCCCACACATGCGGAAGCCTTTTTGCCCATTCCCATTTGTCTTCTTCCTTCCTGTTATATACACATACTATTTTCACTTCATCATAACTATGCAAAGAAGCGATTTGTACAATCATTGACATGGCAATGTTGTTAATTACATTTCTTTCTCCTATTACACCAAGCATATTGTTATTTAACAGGGAAATAGTGATAGGAATATTAGGCACCACAATGAAATCCTTATTTATATCGTTCAATTCATCCATTAACGGGTCATCTTCCATAGTAAAGCGTTCCTTTGGAATTGCCACGCTTATAAGTGAAGGTCTTGTACCTATTCCAAGCCTGACGTCAAGAAAATCCTTGTTTGAGGGTATACGTTCCCACAATCTTCTATCCTTATTTACTGCCCGGTTTATCAGCACTGTCGGTTCAGGATATGTACCTGATAGAATTTTGCTATTGCGTTCAATTCTTTCCTCCAGCTTTGAATATACCTTCTGCATGTACTGTCTGTATCTTTTTACCCTCTTTTTCTCTTCCTTTGCCTTCGACCTTTTCTGATAAGACCTTGAAAGTATAGGCCACAAAATTGAACCTACAAGCATACAACCCGTTGTTACTATCCCAGGTATCACCATATAAGGATTGCTCTTGTAGGAATTTATAGTAAACATAGTACTAACCAACATACCCATACCCATTGCCAGCGAAGGACCCATACTCAACAAGAGAGGCTGTTCCTTGGCTGTATTAGGAGCAGGCGGAGAGTCGATCTCCATCTGACACTCATCCAATTTTTTTATAATTCTCGGAGAACGCTGAAAATAAACCTGATTATAGGAGTTTCCGTTTACGGAACTATCCTGTATATCTCTTTCTTGTGTATATTTTGGAAGAGCACATCTTTCAAGTCCTCTCGGACTGTTAATAGCTAATATTCCGCCTAAATAAACAATTTTGAGGCTCATTATACAGATTATGTCGCCATATGCCAGAATTCTGGACTGCGTTTTCTTACCATTAACAAATATCAGATCATTGCTGCCTTTTGCTTTAATCTCAGCTTTTCCTGAAATAAAATCAATTACAGCATGAGTTTCCGAAACGTTTAAGCCATTATAGACAACCGTATTGTTATCCGAATATCCAATACTAATCTGGCTTAAGCCACTTGTAGAATACTTGTCGAACGACACTCTCGATGCCTCTGCTTCATCAACATAAATTACTGCCTCTGCTTTTCCATCTGCAGATACTACCTTGATTGCATCTCCCGCGCACAATTGTCTATCGTATATATTCTTTCCATTAACTGTTATCTTAAGTTCATCCATCTCATGCAGCGCCCAATTGCCGTTACTGGCATACACAGGCATAAAATATAATAATGAAGCTTCAGCCGTTCCAGGACTTATATCTACATTAACTATCCCTTCAACATAACCAGGAAGCTTATACTCTCTAAATGTTTCTCCGCTTAATACATATAGCGTCATATTAGCCAATTGTTTTTTCCCCCTCAATTCATATTATTAATTGCTGCTTTTTAACATAATTTATATAATAGATACACCTAATATATTCCCTTAAAAAAGTCTCTTATCTGTGAGAATACAGTAGTTTTTGAAAACAAATAATAAAGAAGCGTCAACGCAATCGCAACTATAATCATAGAAATTATAAACCTTATAACTCCCAAATACTTCTTGATTTCAGTACTAATTACAGGTTTGCTGTTGGCCTGGGCATTTCTTAACATTATTTTGTCTACAAGTATAGGTTTATGGTATAGTTTTATCTCTTTTTTTTTTAACATATATTTCAGAAAGCTCTCATTCTCATCTTCACTATTTATTTGAGGCATTACGTTCCTTAGCATATTGCCAAAAACTTTTGCACACTCGTCACTATCATCAAACGGCTGCGGATTATATGGAGCCTGAAAACACGGAAGAGAATTCATGCTTTCCTTTACCAACTCAAACATTGCGTTATTTGAAAAAGTAAAATAATATCTGTTTTTAAAATTTTTATCCTCTGATTCGATAAGCTCCTCGAGTTCATTCAGTTCCCAATCCTTAACCCCACTAACTATAACTCTCTCCTGAGCACGTCTGAACTCAGCAATATTGCACTTTCCATAAACGCCCATGTCAAGAATTATATAGCTGTAGTCGTCAAGTACCAAATCAGATACAGCCCTCGCTGGATCAAAAGGATAAAAGTCCATACCTCCAAGAGAGAACATCCCATTTTTTTCAACAACATTATCATAAGAATTCTTTATGCAATCAAAGGCAAAGCTGCTGTGAAGTTCGACAACTGCTACACCATGCCTGTTATCCATCAGGTATTTGGCTATGGATATTGCTGTATGCGTAGTTCCAATCCTGCTCATAGTACCTACAACAGCAATTACGACGGTACCGACTATTTTATCTTTCTCAACCATTTTGGCCTGAGTGTTTCCGCCGCTATTCTTTCCAAATCTTCCACTACCTGTCTCAATAAATTCCTTTTCCTGTTCTTTCCTTCTTGCAAAACCATCATCCCATTTTATTGCTTTCGCGTATGTTGATGGATTTTGAAAGTGCTCAATTAAAGCCGGAGCTATATTCTTCTCTTCATTATCACGCTGCCCGATTATATCATATATACCCATTGATATAAGGTTGCTTATAACCTCATTGCCCGAAAACCTCTGTGGAGCAATTATAATTACTCTGAGGTTTTCCTTGTTAATCATAAGCTTTCTAATTGCCTGAGGTACACGCCTGTGATCGTCAAGACATGAGATATCCAATACAAGAAAGTCCAAAGTCATACTAGTGAGTCTTTCAACTTCGCCCATTATGTCAATATCCCTGTCAATTTTCTTATATCCGATCTCCTTGTTCAGTTTTACCAGAGCTTCATCAATACTACCCCAAAATTCAGGACCCGAAATAACTACTACCAATTTGATCAACCCTTCTTTAAAAACTGTATTAAGTAAACATTTAAGATTACAAAAAACAACTTCCTGTTTTCATATTGCGAAATACCATAAGATGAAATTTTTTCGTTATTGAGAACATCAGCTTAATTATTAGCTGATACATAATAAAATTATGGGGGGTTAGCCCCCCATTTATAAACATCACTTGCTTATAATATTGGTCAACCCACCAGAGACACAATTAACAGATACTTAATTGGTTCCACCTGACGAATAGTCATCCGAGGACTTCTTGTCGGTGTAATAGAAGATTATGTCACCATCTGAAAGTGTAAATGTCGCTCCACTTCCATCCTTTTTCTTATAATCAAATCCTTCTATTTTCCACATGTTAGAATGCGGGCTGCCCCAGTAACTCAATTGTGGATTTTTCGCATCCTTGTTCTTTATTGTTTCTATTTCAAAGTTCACAATTATGTAACCATTTTTTAGCCAGAATTTCTCTTTTCCTGTAAAGGCTTTATTACCTAATGCATCAGCAACATCCAATCCTTTTTCACATACAAAAGCG
The DNA here is from genome assembly GCF_000179595.2 of Acetivibrio cellulolyticus CD2. NCBI lineage: Bacteria > Bacillati > Bacillota > Clostridia > Acetivibrionales > Acetivibrionaceae > Acetivibrio > Acetivibrio cellulolyticus. The sequence goes on from NZ_JH556658.1 coordinate 915,539, forward strand.
TTGTTTGGTACGCAATACTCACCATACCACTTCTGTACAGATTTTTTTACTCTTTCTTCATCAACATCAGGTATATCCGAAGTATCACCAACAAAAGTTCTGACAGGCTTTGAAAGAATAACATCTCCATAGGAACCTATCTTTGCCTTTTGATTTGTAAACTCAGTTTTTGATGTATTCTCAAGGATATCACTCGTATCCGTCAACTCTTCGTCAGGTACATTTCTGTAAGGATCTCCTAACACTATACTTTTAATATTTTTGCTATCTACTTTACTTCCTACTTTTGCAAGGGTAGACGTCCCATTAATCTTTTCCTGGTACCAAAGATCCACTTCCTTACGCCCGCTGCCGTCCTTCTTCACATAGTAAAATCTTGGCTTTATGCGTATGAGGTCAGAATCATTGAAATAATTGCCTATTGTATTGAGTTCAAATTTAAATTTATAACCGGTCTTCAATACCCCTAAATTCTTCTTGGTTATATGGCTTCCGTTCAAAACAGGAAAAGTAAATTTATCCGAATTTCCACGTTTTTGTCCATCTTCATCCAAATCCCCTACCCAATAGTAATTATCTGAGTGTTCCGTTGTATTTGTGCTTGTTCTGAATACCTCTGCCCAATCGGGGTAATCATTGATATCTGTGATTTTCAAGCCATAAACGCGCCCAATAACCCTTACAGGGATAGTTTTTGTGGCAATATAATTCTTATAGGAGATATTTGACAGATTCTGTTTCAGACTGTCATTCCCCGGTGAGTTAATAGCTATCGTCCTGCATTGTACATCATAATTCCCTTCATTCACCCAGGTCGGAACAGTTAATGTCAATTCATCTACTTTTGCAGGCATATGATACTCTGTATTTGCCTTTAAGAACTTGTCCCCAACATAAACATCAAAAGGGAACTTAACAATTCTATCTTTTGTATACTTTCTATAATCTGCATTTACGTATCCCTTTTTGTTTATATACTTTCCTACAGTAGGAAATGTAAACTTTGATGTCCTTCCAAGGATCATTGCTGCCCTTGTGTCATCAGGCTTTATTTCCTGATTATGCTGCACATCATTTTCAATTACTGGATCGCATACAACCGGAGCATGTACTATTACAGGATTTACGTCAACTTTCCCGGTCCGCACAGTCTCAGCATTGTTAACACCAGCTATCTTATTGTAGTATACTGTACCAGTACTCTCATACTCGTCATTTAAAGTCTTTGCATCAATCTTAATGTTATTCTTGTACAAAACATCTTTGCCAACCATTCCGGCTTTTTTAGGTTCACGTGGATTTGTCGCACGTGTCTCATGCCAATCATCTTCCAAAACTGTAAAACCATCGATTATTAATTTGTCATTTTTTACTTGTATATTTCCAATAGCAGCTTCTGCTTCTGCTTGCCAAGCAGGTTCCGGAACACTCGGTTTTCCACTTCTTCCACCAGATAAGGGTTGTGATTCTAATACTATTTCAGATTCATATACCGGATCCTTGATATGATCTTTTACAACATCACTGTGTGATACCACTACTTCTGGCGCAGTATAGCCATTAGGTAAGATAGTAACACTTCCCGAAGGTAAGCATTTGTTTGTTATCACAGCTTTTTGTAAAGCATATACTCCCATTTTGTCGATCACATTGAATATGTAATCTCTATCAACATAATAGGTTTCTTTCTTCACCACAGTGTCACTTTTGTCTTCCCAGTCTGATACCCACCTCGAACCGGTTACATTACCTTTATCATCATATTCATATACAGTCTCACCTTCATCCTCCTGCCATGAAAGATTGTAAGTCTTCTTAATGGTAATCGGATATTTTTTGGTTCCACTCACATTTTTAGAACTAAAATCTGTCAAATACTTTTCGGTTGTTATATTTGCATATAAACTTTCCTGAGTTGGTATACCCTGCAAAACATTGTATTTTTCATTTCCTCTTAAATCAGCATTCAAGTTGCCTGTTGCACTTGAACCACCCTTCTGACCTAAATTTATTACTACTGTTGCTTCATCCTGAGGTACTATATCCTCAGAGGCCAAATCCGCTAAATCCTGACTATATACTCGAACAGTACAATAAAGTGTAGTCTCGGAATTTACATTATCTATGGAAACTGAAATTGTTTGTCCGTTGTCCTTAGGTTCTATAGTCCTTCCATCATTGGTTTTTATCCAATACTTTCTATTTGTAATCTTGGCGTCTGTCATATCCTTGCCTAATTCCTTAAACTTTGCGCTCGATTTACTTGAATCAAGAGTAACTTCAACTGAAGCATTAACACCTCGCTGTATAAGGCTTGGATTTGCATTTGTTGAAAGACTAGCAGTAATAGCACCAATGTCTCTTGTTAATGGATAAAAGTATACATACTTGTTAAAATGGGTATCTAAAACATCAGGGTCCATCCACCCTCTTGCTGACTTTATTCCAGGTGCAGTCCTATATACCTCACCACTTGTAACATATTTTCCCGTGTCTTTATCTTTCTCTAATGAACCTAAAATTTTATCATATTGATTGATGGTCAATATTCCATCAAGGTAAATACCTCCACCATTGTTATAGAGCTCATTTACCCATTCGGAGTTAACCTTATCAATTTGGTCGTACATCTCTGTAGAATTTACTTTATGATAAGTAATCATATAGCCTTCCTTGATTAATTCAGGCTTATCTTCATGTGTATCTTCACCATCTTCTTCTCGTCGAACAATTGTTGAGCTCCCTTCTTGAATTTCACCCCTTGTTTGTTTTAATGTATAACCTATTGTCCTATAACGAATTTTGGTCGTAGCTATTTTGTCATAGCTTGCTAAGCGTATTGAATTATCTTCAATTATTCTTATAGTTTCACCTTCTTTTAACTCCTTTAAGAAGTCAGTCCCTGTATCCATACTTCCACAAAAAACAACAGTATCGCATAAATAAACAGAGATAAATACAATTAAAACCATGATTATTGAAATGCTTTTTTTCATTACTTATATACCTCACTTAATAACTGCAAGCAGATATTCTCCATATAGTACCTTGATCGAGTGCTCCCAATCATCCTTTTGCTCAAGGTTGGCTATTTCAATATCCATATCACGTGCATGTTCTTTTCCTAACTCACTCTCTCCAAATGGGAAAAATTTATTTACCCACTCCATATCATTACAGCTTTCAATAGTATACACTGCTCTTCCTCTTATAATAGTATCCTCATCACTCAATATTAAAGATGGATCTGTTATAAACTTTGTCTTAATTACTATTTGTTTTTCTACAATCATATTAGCCAAATAATCAAGATGCTCTAAAATAGGTCTACTTTTTCCATCTCCTCCGTACCAGTTTGTACGAGGCATAAAATACCATTTCAATTTTTCTATGTACTCTTTTTTATCAAAAGTTCTATAATCTACGTTATAACAAGTTTCTATATAACCTTTTCCAACATTCATAAAATCAGTTACAGTTTTTACTCCATACCTATCAACCATCCACTTATTGGTTGCATACCATCCACTATGTGAATCCTTTCTATATTCATATGTATACAATTCTTTGGGCATATCAGGATTAATCTTGTAATAATCCGCGGCATTTGGTATATCAGCATTTATTGCAGCTTCCGTTGTAATTATTACTGTCTTTGTATTTGGATTCCATCCCACTTTTGCTCCAAGTCCTTCCGCAACATATCGTATCGGTACAAATGTTCTGCTTTCCTTTATTATCGCCTCTGTATCCATTGTCTTAATTTTTCCGCTTACCACAATATTCCTGTCATTTATCATTATGCTTATATCTACATTACCCTTTTTTATAGTCACTTCCTGATAATCTTCATTCCACCCAACCGTCGCTCCCAAACTTTCGGTAACAAATCTTACAGGTATAAGCGTCCTTCCATTCATATCTATAAAAGGTTTTGCGTCCGGAAAATTCACTGCTTTGCCATCTACAGTAACACTCACTCCTGCTGCTCCACTTACCGACCAAGGAACGCACACTATAGATACAAGTAATGCCATGATAACTGCAAATATTATTTTCTTCAAAATTATTACCCCCATTTTATATATATATTAGTTATTTGCGAAATGCTATAACGCTTGAATTTACTGCATTTCAAATTGATATTTTTATTGTTTTCCCCCTCTGCTTCTAGTAAAATATAGGTATCTAATCCAATTTTAAACAAGAGAAGGGGAAAACAAATGGTAAAACTTTATAAACAAATTTCTTTTGCTGACACATTCGAAGAATGTAAAGATGTTTTTCAAAATAATAAGCCAAAATTTCTTAAGCTACTCTCACAACATCTTGATTTATCTTCGCTTATACCACAGGATTTTTATTGGTCTTACCACAAAACTCTAGGGAGAGACCGTAAATATTCACTCTCTTCAATGCTTTCAGCATTAGTTCTGCAGAAAATTCTTGGCATTCCTACAGTTTCGCTACTCATTATTTTTCTTAATTTATGCCATGAAGCCCGTGAATTCTGTGGCCTTCCAGACGTCCCTCATAACTCTCAGTTTACACGGTTCAAACAAGATTTCGTTATTTACCTGGAAAACTTCTTTAACCACCTTGTAGATATTACAGAACCTATTTGCCAGGAAATTAACACTACTCTTGCATCCACTATCGCTTATGATACTTCAGGTATTGAAACCTTTGTAACTGAGAATAACCCAAAGTTCATAAATTCTATCATAAAAAAACTCAAGGCTTTCTACAAGGACAAGCCTGATGTCGATGTATATAAAATGGCTTATAGCCTTATGCCTTCTTCAGCCTCTGCAAACAAAGAAATCAAGCAACTCTACATAAACGGCTACTTCTGCTATGTCTACAAGTTTGGCATTATCACCAACGGCCTCGGCATTCCAAGACATATTGCCTTTTTGGATAGTGACTTCAAAAAGAAACATCCTGAAATGCACATTGAGAAAAAATCGGATTCTCCAGACGAAGATAAATCTATTAGTGATTCCAAATCCCTTAAACCAGTATTTGCAGACTTCTTTACTCTTCACCCGGATTTTTAAACCAAGCACTTTCCTTGGTGATTCTATTTTTGATACGTGCGATACCTACACATTGCTCTTAGATGAACTCAAGTTTCAAAGGGCTCTAATACCTTTGAATTCCAGAAATTCAAACCCTAATCTTCCGCCTATTAAATACAATGATGATGGTTGGCCACTTTGCTCTAAAGATTCTTCTGTACCAATGAAACCAAATGGCTGGAGCCGAGAAGAAGGAAGAATCGAAAGATTCAAATGGCGGTGCCCACAGGCAAAACTAATTAAAGGTAAATGGGTTACTTCTTGTGATAACCCCTGTAATGGCAAGCCTTGCGGTCGTGTAACCTTCACATCTCCTGCCATGGATAAACGCATGTATCCAGGTGTGATTAGAGGCTCTGACGAATGGATTTCTGACTACAAAATTAGGACTGTAGTAGAAAAAAACATTCAATACCTTAAGGAGCCTATGGCCTGTGGTAATCTTAAAACAAGAGACAACCTAACTATTAAAGCAGATTTATATCTCGCAGGTATCACACAACTAATTACTGTAATACTTGCAGATAAAATTCATGAGCACAAGTATATACGTAGTTTAAAACCTTTAATCGCTTGATTTACTAACTTACTCTTGAAACTTATGTCTTATACATAAGCTTATTTGTGCTGTAATTTCATCAACAAGGTTCTGGTTTTTCAGTCAAATCACTAACATATATCCCTCTTAAGTTATCAAAGTCCATTTTACATCTCTTCTAACTTTTTACATCTGATTTTTTAAGTCATTTTGCAAATGCCTAATATATATATTGATTTATTATATTAATAATCTATTTAACAACTATTAAGAAAAAGATTATGATTTCTTAATAGTTATATTTATATATAATCAATGTAAATTATAACTTATACGACAAATCATATCAATCCGTTTTTACAACAAAATTAGACTAAAAATTCTGTAGCTGCGCATTTTTCATTTCTCAAACCTCACTTAATAACCGAAAGCAGATGCACCCCGTATAGAGCCTTAATCGAGTGTTCCCAATCATCCTTTTGCTCAAGATTTGCAAACTCGATTTCCATATCTCTTGCATGTTCTTTTCCTAGCTCACTTTAACCAAATGGGAAAAATTTATTTATCCATTCCATATCATTACAATTTTCAATAGTATAAATTGCTCTTCCTCTTATAATTGTACTTCCATCACTTACAACCAATGATGGATCGGTTATATACTTCGTGTTTATCACTATTTGCTTTTCCACAATCATATATCGTATTGGTACAAATGTTCCGATACTCTTCATTCCATCCAACTGTTGCTCCCATACTTTCTGTAACAAATCTTACAGGTATAAGCGTCCTTCCATTCATATCTATAAAAGGTTTTGCGTCCGGAAAATTCACTGCTTTGCTATCTACAGTAACACTCACTCCTTCTGCTCCACTTACCAACCAAGGAACGCACACTATAGATACAAGTAATGCCATGATAACTGCAAATATTATTTTCTTCATATCTGTCCTCCTGCTTATTTCAATATACGTACTTACAACCTTTTAGCCGAATAGTTAAAATCATATATAATCAATGTATACCTCTATTAGTTGCATTTACTTATTTGCCATACTAACCAAATCAACACTTGAAATTATATCCATTTTTCCCCGAACAGCTTTCTTCTCACATCGATATGCTACTACAAATCTTAAAAATTATCTAGATGACCAAAGTCATATTTTCACATCTAATGGTCATAACTTTTATTTCTATAAACCACTTAACTTTCTTCTTAAACATCTCCTAGTTTCCATACTCTTGCAGCGGCCCAACAAGCTGTTTCGATTCAAAAGCTATTGTTTCGGAGTATGATGTTCTGTCTTTTTACATCCTGCACCTACTTTGCAAAAGTATACTTTATAAGTTTATTATTAGTAGTTGTAATGTATATGTTCTTATTATCAATAGCCATCTTATCAGGTAATCATGAATTCAATTAATTTAATTCTTTACCACTTAATACCTTTATTAAATCTGCTTTTGCAATCAGTTGTCTCTCACCTATTGAATATTTCTCTATAACAATTACTGCCTTACCTGTCTCTAAAGGTAAAAGTTTTTCTGCAACATCGGAGTTATTAATTCCTATAGAACTTATCTCTCCAATTGCTTCTAACACAGGTAATTTGGACTTTGAGTTATTATCTAAAATGAATATACACCCATTTCCATCACCTGTTTCACCCCATTCATATGTACCAGTTAATGTAATCTCACCAGAAAATGTTAGGTCTGCTATTGAATTCTGATTTTTCTCAATACTTTTGACAGTAAGTCCAGCAATATTTTGTCCAATTTTAATTGAATCTCTTTTTATAATACAAGTATTATAACTTTCTGAAGTATTCATATTTATTTCTCCCCTACCTTCAATATTTTTACTGCTTAGTAGCAATTCAATTGAATCTCTATCAGCACCATATCCACTTTTATAACTAATCATTCCTTTATTCTTTTCCCAAATAATTGTTTCAAAATAACCTGTTGAAACTTGATTATTATAAGAGTGAAATTCCCGCGTATCTCCACTTATTTCCAAATAGTGGTGATATCCAGATTCCCCTTCACCTAATTCATCTTTAATGACTTTATCTTGGCAAACAATTACGCTATTATCTGGTAATTCCCCACTCACCTTTAACTTGTTTAGATTCTCTTCTGTTGGTTCCATTTTATAAATTTTGTCCTTCTGTACATAAAAATACCCCAAACACAACCGCTCATTAGGAATCCCATCAATTGGATCCAGCTTAAATTCATATACTTTTCCATCCTTAAGACTAGTAATTTCATTAACTCTTAATGTTACATCTTTTTCTAATGTATCATCAAATAAAAAAATCCCTTTATAATTCAACTGTAAAATATCACTATTAAAAAACGAATTAGCTTCAGATTGCTCGTCAACAATAGTATTACTAGTAGTAGCGTCAATTTCATTTGCATTTGAATCAATTTGCACTTGTGTATTTGACTTATTTGGAATCACATTTTTATCAGAACTATCAGAAGCCTCATTAGGTTTTGCACAACCAGAAACAAACAAAAAACTAATCATTAGAATTGCTACTATAACATTTCTCATAATATCCCCCTAACTATATTTCATGGTTATTTTTAAAGATTTTCAATATTAATTTCACCAAATATAACTCTTCAAAAGCCCTTCAATGCATCAATAAGCAAATAAATGCCTGGTTGACGATCTACAGTATTAGTATCAAATTTGCCCCTCCATCTAATTTAAGCCCATAAACTTCTATATTTTTTATCAAACTGTTTGCATAATTTGAATCAGTTGCATATCCAGCTTTTTTAGTCCTTTTGCCCAATTTTATAAATATTCAGAGTTTTTCCTCTAACAAGTGCATGACCATTGCTTACAACCAGTGATGGGTCAGTTAGATATTGCTTCTTATTCGTACATACCTTAAAATGCTTTAATATTTTGCTTATTCAAAAATTCTGTTACTTCTTTAATAGAATTATTATTTTTAGTACCATTGATTTCATTATTCAAACTATCCATACTTACAAATTCACTACCCTTTTGCAAGTAGACCCCAGCAACTTTAAATGGTTCATCTGCATTTGCTCCATGTCCAAAAATATATTCCGATATTACAATTACATCCTTTAACCCATCTTTATTTATATCTTCAAATGCTACTGCCTTTAGTTCAGAAAAAGTCCATTCATTCCCATAAAATTCCGGAAAAGTGTACCTAACATATCCTTGCTTATCCACTAAATAAAAATATATTTTTGGAATATCATACTCATTATTCTTACAGCCAGAAACAAAACGAACATTTCCAAAATTATTTAATTCAACTTCAAAAGACTGTTCTTCAATAACCTCAAAACCATTCTCCTGCATATCACCCAACTTATAACTGTTACTTTCCATAGATTCTTTTTCGTAATATTTTTGATCTAAATTCCAATACTCTTCTCCATTTATATTAATTGTTCCTTCTTCACTATTATAGTCGCTAATACTAATTTCCATTGTCTCTGGTAGACTTAAATATACTTCCTTGGTCTCACCGCCAATTATCTCCTTTTCTGAAGATACAGAACCTGAAGCTTCTGATAGAACTCCACCTTCTAATTCTATTTTCTTCTTTACTGTAAGATAGATTTTATTACCATTTACCTTCCATTCACCCGAATGCTCAATTTCTCTATTTTCTCCATCGTATTGACTATGCTGAAATCTATAAGTACCATCTTTATTAAAATAGTAAATATGATTATATCCGGCTCCTATGCTTCGGCCACCATATTGCCACATACCAAACAGCTTTTCTTTTATATCGTTTTCTAAGTCAACTGATTTGTCGAATGAATTAGAATTTGCTCCATCAAACTGTAAGCATGATACAACTGATAACATTACTATTAAACTACATAAAAATAAAAGTATAATAATACCTCTTCTCATTAATAACTCTCCTCGTAATTAAGTTTAATACTTCTTTAGAAAATAAATTGGGTGTATAGAACTTATACTGTCCATTCGTATGTATTATTGCATGCAACAAGAATCATTAATGTCGGAAATATAAATGTATACCTCAAATTTCATTAATAGCTATAAACGTTGAATCTTCTCCCTTTTTGTTTCTAGAAAAAAACCAAAAAGGATAACTATCAAATTGATATCTTATTTGATAGACTATATTTTCAAGTACTTCATACCAATCTTTACTCATTTCAGCTTTTCCCATTATCTTCTGGATCTCATCCAAACTCATTTTATCGAATTATCTTCCATTCACTTTCTGAATCCCTACCTACAATATCATTTTAGTTATTTTCATTCTCTTGTTCTTTCGACGATTTTTCCATATTATAGTCTAAAAATATATATTTCACCTTTTTAAAATCTTGTTCTAAAGTTATATCTAAGTTCAACTCGTCTTTAGAATATCTAAGAAAGTATAAACCATCCACATTTTCTGTATCCTTTTCAAAACCATCAGGCTTACCATATAAGCCCAGAACCTTTTCCAACTCATCTCCCACCATTAATCCACTTTTTGTTGCAAACGATTCAAGATATATGCCTACAATATAACTACTTCCATCTTTGATTTCATCGCCCACATATTCCCTTTCTGAAAACACTATAATTCTAATTTCGGGATTACTGTAATTTGGATAACATAAATTCCACCTTCTATACTTGGTATTACCACTTATATAACCTTGATTATTTGCTTCATAATCTTCAGATAGTCCTAACTTAGCAGTAATATCCTCAATCTTTGTATTTTTATTTATAATCACGTCTTTATAAACTACTTCAAAATCCTCTTCCTTTAGCTCCTTTTTGTCACTGCCCATTATTTTAGACATGATTTGGCTATCTTTAGTCCCTTCATTATCATTAATTTCAGGACTTTCTTGATCTTTATCCTTTGAAGCTATTGATGGAACAGCAGTATTACTAATAGAATCAACCTTTTTTGTATTAGTTACAAGATTTTTAGTTTTGTCCTTATCTAAAATTGATTTATTACATCCACTTGTTATTAAGACTAAAGAAATCGTTAAAGTTAATATACCTATCCACTTAAACCTATTCATAAATAATTACACCTTCCTTTAATGCTAGTTTTTGGGTATTCCAACTATAGTCCAATTACCATCAGGTTTACCTTTACTATTTTGAGAATTCTGTTTGGGAACAAATTCATATTGCCTTAATTTGATTCCTTGTGACTTTGCAATTTTATGCACAACACTATCATCTATACCTGAAATATACTTTTCATAATTGCTTGCCTCACCACCAGTAAGATCATTGTAAATACTTCTTACGCTATTGCCCCATGCACCATGGCCTGCATATACTCCAGTCTCTACTTTTTTGGTATTCATTCTTATAATCGGTGTTAACCAATTAGCATACTGGAATATATCCCCACTTCCCTTTATCCCACTCAAGTTATTATTATTTGACACTGCTTTTCTAAATTCATCACCACAATCAATATAGCCTAATATTTTACCAAAAATCAAGCTATTTGCTTTCATCAAATCCAAAGCGTAATTAGTTTCAATGCCATGTTGTCCATCTGCAGCACGGTTAGTACTACTTGTATTAAAACTTCCTGTACCTTCTTGAATTATGATAGCTAAGAGAAACCGTGGATCTATTTGAATACCATACTGCTTATTAATTTCTTCTGTAGCTTGCCAGATTGCATCTACCTTTTCTTGTGACCATTTAATCCCCTTATTTGCAAACCAGTTTTTTAGAGCTTTTTCCTCCTTAGTCGTACCATTTAACTTCATCACAGAAGAAGGAATCCAATCATCGTTATGTTTAGCACTATCATTAATGTCATTTGATGTATTACTTCCTACATCAACATTCAAAGAACTTGAATTTGGTATTTTGATAACCTGACCCACAACTATTAAGTTAGCATTGGAAATATTATTTTGTTTCACTAATTCAGCAACAGTCGTACCATATTTCTCTGCGATTTTGCTAAGGGTATCTCCACTTTTTACTATATATTCTACAGTATTACCAGATACTTTTCCATTAGTATTTATATTATGAGATTCAGGAAGGCTTGTAACTTTTCCTTTCAAAAATGGCATTGGATCAATAGGTGCAGAATCTGATTTTCCAAGGCAATTTCCATCTTTGTTACATTCTCTAACCTCAAAGTGAAGATGAGGCCCTGTTGAATTTCCTGTACTTCCAATATCACCTATATCCTGGCCTGCTTTAACTTTATCCCCTTTTTTAACATCTATTTTACTCATATGTGCATATCTTATCTGAATCATCTTTCCATTTATTTCAGCATTAATATATACAACATTTCCGTATCCGCTTAACCATTGAGCTAATACTACTTCTCCACCAACTGCAGCATTTATATCCTCTCCACTTGCTGCCGAAATATCTACTCCACTGTGTCCATTCGGGTGGAGGCTATCTTTAGAACCAAATGGACACGAAATACGCTCTGATGATGGCACAGGCCATACAAATGTCGCTGATTCTACTGTATTACTATTTTTTGCAGTGCCTGATCCATCAATAGAGACTGCATTATCCTTTGTGAATATATGATTCCATGTAGTTTTTCCAACCTTACCTCCATATTCGCCAAAATTCCAGAGACCATTTTGTTCTTTGTACTTATTTACTGCCGATAATGTATTACTTCCGAACAGTCCATCTTCAACTAGCTTTCTTCCCTTATCGTCAGTATAACCCAATTCATTCAGTTTCTTTTGTAGCAATAAAACTTCTTCCTTGTATTTACTTGGATCATAAGACAATATGCCCTTAAGTCCCGGTATATCTGCTTTCTTTATTTCTATTGGCTTTACCTCTTTATTATTCACAGTAACGCCTTTTTCATCGAAGTATTTCTTTATCTCATTTAAAGTTATAATAGTACCTATAGGTGAACCGAAAATTCCAAAACCTATTAGTATTTTTAGAATAGATTCTGCCTTTTTCCTTATTGAACTTAGCTTATCAAATATATCTGAAAATATATTTCTACCTGATTTCTTCTGGCTTATTTCATTCAAATCCTTTTCGATCATTTTTTCCGCAGCCTCATATGCTTTAACAGTATCAGAAAGGAATTTCGCTATATCAGTCAAGCTTCTCTCATTCTGATCTACAGCTTCACATACTTTATTAAAATCTCTATCAATATTTCTTTCATACCTTATGTCAGAATCAAGTGATTTCCTTATAGTTTGGAGGCTATTCTCTATTTGGCTCAGCTTCTGTGAAAGCTTTTTGAACTCAGCTTCGCAACGTTGTAATTCTTCATTCTTTACTGCTATTGACATAATTTATCCTCCTGTACTTATTTATAAAACTATTTCATATATTATATTTTATCTATATTTGCAAATCAACAATTTCTGACATAATGCTCGTTTGATGGGATGAAATGCAAAAGGTAGGGATATGCTTCCTACCTTTTTAAGACTAATCCAGTATTATTAAAATCCCAATATTCCAGTTTAATATTTTCATAATCAATATTATCCATTAGAGTATTACAATAGGAGCTATTTATCGCTAAAGGGTTCAATGTACTTTTTTTCTACTGTAGCAACAGAAGCTCCAGGCAACGACAAGACATATTCATTTTCTAATTCTTCCATAATTCTCCCCCATGTTAATGAATCTTTTACTATCTCTACACCATCATTTCCATCGATCTTAATAGGGCTCCCTTTTTTTACATTGACCTCAAGCTCGATATTACTATCGAACTCCTTATAATAACCTAAATCTGACTTTTTAATCCATCCATAGCTAAATGAGTTTGAGTCCATATAATAATTCATAGTAATAAAATACCAATCCTTATACTCCGCTGTAACTGTAACTGAATTTCCTTTATAAGCTTTGAATACACTTTTTGAATCTTCTTCAGGCGTTATAAAAACATCACATTCGCTCAATACATACATAATTTCATTTTCAATATAGCCTATATTACTATTATTTTCGCCTTCAATTACCCATGTTGGTACAACACCCTCAATAGATATACGAGTAAAAAACTCATCTTTTTTACCAATTATTTTTGCAGCTTTAGTTTGATTGATACCGAATGCATTTAGCTTACACAAAGGACCATATGCAGGAACGCTAGGAAAGCCATCATAGTTTTCATATAAATCTATTCTAAACCCATCTTTTAATACACCATCGCAAACTTCTGCATTTTCAACTTCTGGTTCTTCACCTTTTACAGTCTTAATTTCTACACCCTCAACACTGCTTAAATTAGCTATTTGGTTATTTTCCATTAATATTGTATTCTTTCTTTTTAATTGTCTGTTTTCGACAAACATTGATAAACTAATAATTACGGAACAAGCTAAAATCAACGAAACAACAATTTTTCTTATTTTCATGACCATTCCCCTTTTTAATAATATGTTACTTTATATTTGAAAAGCTTATTGTCATTACTTGTAAAATATATAATACCCCCTTTTTGGGCAAAAAGAAGGATGGTCATCCGAAGTCAACCGCCATTACATCACAATCACCCTTACCCGTCCCAGAAGAAACATCGCCCCCAGAATTTGGTACAACAACATCCGACTTAGGCTTAGTTGATATATCATGTTTCGGTATTTTAATTATCTGACCAACGGATATAATGTTTACATTCTGAATATTATTGAATTCTGCCAGTTCTGCTACAGTCGTATCATATTGTTTAGCAATTTTGCTTAGCGTATCCCCAGACTTTACTACATATTCTTTGCAAACTGTATTTGTAGTCTGTTGTGTAGCATTTACATTGGTATTCGTTATAGGCTTACTCTGTGTATTTATACTATTTGTACCTAGCTACAGTAGAAAAAAATATGTTGAACCCTTTAGCGAGAAATAATTTCCGTCGGCTTTAAGTACTATATAATTGCAGTAGCTGCAATTATATAGTACTTAAGGACAAACAGATCTTCAAAATATTTGATATCGAATCAATCACATTACTTGGCATTGGTTTGTGCAAAAACTTCTGTAAATCCATTACTGCTTGACCAAATGACAATAAGGTTTTTAGTGTTGTCAATCTTCACTCCATTATTTGGTTCTAAAATATTTTTTGCACCCATTGGGTAAAAATAAACAGCCCAGTTGATGGCGACATTTTGATCTGTGAGGGAAGCATCGAGTGAATCTCCATTATTTTCGAACGTAAGAGTATGTGAACCCGCACTATCCTTAAGTGTATTTCCCTGAATGACCAAGTCCCCATTGCCATGTACGATTTTGTCACTTGAGACAGAGAGGGTAGAAAGTGAACCCGCTTTCCACTGCTCCCCAGTGCCGTTATGTGGGTTTACTGCATAAGCCACTCCTGTCCAAGTGCCTAGCAAACTCGTATAATTCCCAGCTTGAATTTGTGTAAGGTTCATTCCTGTAGCTTGTATATCCTGAGTTGAACTGGAAGCATTTGTCGAAACGCTTGTCGATGTTGAAGAGTAAACAGATGAACTTTGGGAAGACACTGAGGATTCATCTGACGGTGTAGCTGCATTGATTGAAACACTTGAGTTATTAGATGACGCGTTGTCATTGTTACCACATGCGGTAAGGGATAGCATAAGTACCAAGGTCAGTGCAAAAACGAAAAACCTCTTCATATTGAAAACCTCCCGATTTAATAAGCTTTTGAGAAAAACCATACTTTAAGATGGTATGAAACTTTTTCTGTAAATTGCTTTCTATGATAATTTTTTATGGGGCTTGTGAGCCAGATTTTGGCTTTCAAGCCTTGATTACAATATATAGAAATGCAAATAGCTTGTCAAGAGCACCCTTGAAAAGGGCGTTTATATATCTTGACTGGCCGTTTGCTTTAATGCTCTGCAAACTCTTTTCAATGCCTCCACCCGATCAGGGCAGAGGCATTAGTTAATCAGAGGTTGCCTCCTAGCGATTTAATCACGTCCATAAGGTTTTGCAATGGGTGACCGTATAATCCTGTCCAGCCCCCCGTTATGCCATTGAGATCATTTATTTCCGCAGTACACGCAGATGTCGCCGGAATGTAAGCAAGTCCTATACTTCCGGCTGGGATAGATTTCAATAAGTCGGATGCAGCTGCGGTCGGCATATCGGCAGGTTCACCACCGCCGGTTGCAGGTCTTGAGTTTGTTTTGTTAGATTGCTGCACCAAATAATTAGCATCCTGAATCGCAGATGAGATCGGCAGGTCCGAAGTATCTACGTTTTTAGGTGTCCAGTGATTAATAAACCCTCCAGCTATGTTTCCACCTGAACCCTCGTTAACTGAATAGATGTAAAATAAAACAGGTGAAACACCAGCAGCTTTAACTGCATTTGTGACCTCTCTTATATTGTCAGCATTAAGATTATATTTTGCATTCTTGCTCGCACAATTACTTTTACTTAGATACCATTGTTCAATAGCACTATCAGATATGCCCCAGGTCGAACTAATAGGCTCTCTACAAAAGTTTTCCACTTGTGAAAGGATAGAACCCGTACCTCCACCCGTTCCCGAAGAAGCATCTGGTACAGTAACAGAAGGATTATCCTTAGGTTTAGTTGATATATCATATTTCGGTATTTTAATTATCTGACCAACGGATATAATGTTTACATTCTGAATATTATTAAATTCTGCCAGTTCTGCTACAGTCGTATCATATTGTTTAGCAATTTTGCTTAGCGTATCCCCAGACTTTACTACATATTCTTTGCAAACTGTATTTGTAGTCTGTTGTGTAGCATTTACATTGGTATTCGTTATAGGGTTACTTTGTTGTGTATTTATACTATTTGTGCCCAAATCGAAATTACCTTTTACACAATCTAATAATACGGTATAATCGTAATAGCTTTTGGCTTCAGAATTTGTATATGCTATATCGTGCCATGTTTGTTTAGATCCATTTAAATCCTGATTCTCATCACCAATTGTAATCGAACCTAAATGCGGGCCTTTACTTCCATTTGAGTGTGCATATTTAATTTCCGTTACTACCCCATTAGTCTTAACAACTTCATAAATGAGAATTATATGCCCTCCATTAGCAGTACGCATTGTACATCCCGGCACAATATCTTTTGCTTTACTTATTTGGTCACCCTTTTTAGTACTCGTTAAATCAGCAGCTGATATACCATTACCATAAGTAGTACCCCATTCTTCTAAAACCTTTCCGCCTGTTGCTTCATTTAAAATATATGCTACAAAACCGGAACAATCTATGCCGGTATACCTCTTGTTAGCATCAATAACTGCCTGATATTGCGAAGGATTTGATGCATTCTTACGTAAAAATTCCCGTATCTTTTCAGGTGTAGCTTTTCCTCCATATAATTCAGTTCCTTTAGGTGTAATATAATATGGTATCTTAACAGTAACACCATCAATAGTAAAATTTGTATACTGATCAATATATTTCAAAAGAGTATTTTCTGCATTCTTATCCTGGCTATTAGGTTTTTCAGGTTTTAAAATAGCTTCATTCTTAGAATTAATTCCATTACCTTTATATGGGACCTTCATGTTTTTAAACAAATGCTCCCATGTAGTTTGACCGACTTTACCTTCATATTCGCCAAAGTTCCAGAGACCATGTTGTTTTTTATATTTATTTACCGCTGCCAATGTATTCTCGCCAAACTTTCCGTCTTCCTCTAAAGCCCTGCCTAAATCATCTGTAATTTTGAGCTCGTTTAATCTTTTTTGCAGCAATAAAACCTCTTCCTTGTATTTACTTGGATCATAAGACAATATGCCCTTTAGTTCCGGTATATCTGCTTTCTTTACTTCTATTGGCTTTACCTCTTTATTATTCACAGTAACGCCTTTTTCATCGAAGTATTTCTTTATCTCATTTAAAGTTATAATAGTACCTATAGGTGAACCGAAAATTCCAAACCCAATTAGTATTTTTAGAATAGATTCTAACTTTTTTCTTATTGAACTTAGCTTATCTAATACATTTAAAAATATATTACTGCCCGATTTCTTCTGGCTTATTTTATTCAATTCTTTTTCGATATTTTTCTCTGCATCCTCATATGCTTTAGCAGTATCTGAAAGGAATTTTGCTATATCAGTCAAGCTTCTCTCATTCTCATCTACAGCTTCACATACCTTCTTAAAATCTCTGTCAATATTTCTTTCATTTTTTATGTCAGAATCAAGTGATTTCCTTATATTTTGGAGGCTATTCTCTATTTGGCTCAACTTCTGTGAAAGCTTTTTAAATTCAGCTTCGCAACGTTGCAAAGCTTCATTCTTTACTGCTATTGACATAATTTATCCTCCTGTATAGAACCCTTTAGTGAAAAAAATCCGGTGAATCCTAAACTTAAAGGTTATATAATTAGGGATTACAAACCGGACAAGGCATATAACCGTTTGCAGCACATTCTGCTTTAGAATCAAGCACCTCAATTTCGTCACTTGTTTCTACTTCAGGAGCTATTATGCTACAACCTTGCTTATGATAAAATTTCTGAATCATTCCAGGGCTAATTTCTCTTTCTTCAAGTATATATTTGGAAGACTTAACCAGCCTTGCCCCACCAAGAGCATAGCTGTTGATTCTCTCACCAGATAAACCTATTGGCATACCTTGAAAAAATACAAGCATTCCAACGTCATCTACAGTCTTATACCAATCTCCATCCTTTATTTGCGGAAGAGTAAAGTTATATGAAATGCCAAACATTCTGGCAATATCATTATGCTTGTTAATTGTAAAATTAACATCTTTTTTTAAGTCCTCTATAATAGTTTTTCTTCTTAGCTGATCAAATAGTTTATCATCCTTCATAAAATCCGGACATGACCCTAGTCCGATTTTTTCAGCAACCTGATCACGAGTACCGGTAAACATCTCCTTGCTTCCAGTTTCCACCACTGTCAGACTGTTATCGAGAGTAAAAATGTACACATAGCTCCCATCAGAATAGGAAAAGGATTGTTTCGGATTACACACCAATTTCATTTCTTTTTCGTGTTTTGAATTGTAGTATTCCTGATTTGATACCACATAATATCCATCATAATCTACAACAACTATGCATGAAATATACCCCTGAAGCTTCTTAGCCTCAATGCTGTTTTCAAGCAGATTGAAATTTATATTCATGGAATTCAGGAATTCCCGAACACCATTTTCCTTATTGATCTCTATGTTCTTACCGGCTCCACCTTCAATCATGCCCACAACACCATCTTCAACCGCAGTGTCCAGTATCCTGTTTATTTCTATTTTCTTATACGCTGCTGCTTCGACGTATTGTGCCTTTATATCCAACAATAGGTTAAGCGGAAGAATGATAATAACAAAAAGTATAGCAAGGTCAGTTATTTTCATCTTTAATCATTCCTCCATACCTTACGTAAATTTTTTGTGCACTAAGGCTTGTATTGTATAGCATTTCTTGAAGTCTTGTAGCCATTGTCTTATTTTTATTGTAAACCGTTACGGCAAAGTAATCTCCTTTTTCAAGTTCATAATTTCTATTTTCGCCTTCCACAATTGGATGGTCTGGGAACATAGACTCTAAAATTGTACCGTTATAATATGTTCTATAACCAACAACAAAATCAACAGGCCCAATATCCTCTTCTTCAGCTTCAGCTTCACCCTCTGCTGGGTCCTCCGTATCTGCTTCATCCGCTTCATCTGCATCATCCGCAAGAGGTGCCGAAACGCCAGCTGTAGGGTCATCATATACGGGATCGTATCTTTTTTTTCTATGCTCCATTTTTATTTCATATAAATTGTTGGTAGCTGCAAGTCTGCTTGAAAATTCCTCATACATAACTGGGGTAATATATCCAAGATTCCTTACAGAATCAACAAACTTTGAAGTCTCAGTTAGAACATATATCCTACTTGTTTCATCAAGTCTTTCAAACTCATTCTTTGTAGGATAAATAAATAATAATAACACTGCTAAAACTATTGCAATTATTTTGCCCAATGAATCTCCCATCGTACCTACCTCGTAATAACATTTTAGGCGGGCTTAAAAAAGCCCCGCCCCCTATTCAGATTCATATTTAACTGATTCAACTATACCATTTGAATCAATATTCCTCTTAACTTTATAATTGCCTCTTTCATTAATACTGGAAAAACTAAAATCATCTTTAAATATATCAACATCTTTAGAAATGTACTTGCTATCAACTATAATATCTGCTTCAAGTCCATTAATAATGTCGCTGATTATATCTGCTCCAGTCACAGTAGTGTACTCCGAATTATATACTCTATTCTCTGCAACCTCTTTGTCCCTGTTTATTGTACCTGCCAGCAACTCAACATTCTTTTCCGACAATGGATTCAAAAACAAGAATAACGATAATGCTGAAACAAAAACCAAGATCATAGCCACATCAAATAAAAAATCAGCTAAATTTTCTCCCATTTATAATCATCCTTCAGCTTCAATTCATAACATTCATGAAATACACTACAAAAATTACTGTTGTGTGAAAGTTATTGAAGCAATTCTTCCATTATTATCTCTTGCCACTTCACCTTTAAATCTTCCAGCTGGATTTATGTAAGTTGAAGGAGCTTCAATGTCCTCTGCATCTTCTACTGTTTTAGAAGCACTAGATAGAGCATTTATATTTGAAGCATTATATGCGTACCAGTTTGATTGGGTAGTTCCTCCCACTCCTGTTACAACAAGTATTCCAATATAATCCTTTGAGCTTTCTACTTTTTCTATTGCACTTACTACATCATTGCCTGTTACCGTCATATTATCGTACATTGTATACTCGCTTTCAGCAAGCTTGTTATTCATGCTGTTTATGTTTGTTACTGCATTTGTTGCAGCATCCTTACCTGAATTCATAATAAAGAATCCGATAGTAACAATTGCCATTGTGATTAGTACTGCTGCCGCGATAATAATTGCTTTTGTTGCGTTTTCCATAAAAAATTCTCCTCACTTTTATAAAATTAGATTTTCTAAATTGAATTACCCATTTGGCTTGAGTAGTCCATTAACTGATTTATACTAATTAGTATAAACGGCAAAAGGATATAGAGAAATATTGTTGCAATAAGCGGTACAAACGCTATCATTTTCCCCCACATTCCCTTCTTATTTAAAGTAATTTCATTATCCATTTTTCTTTTTTCCTGGTAATACCCCCTTTCAACTTTCAACTGGTCAAATGCCCTTACTATTGGTATTTTATCCGAAGCAGATTGAAGATTCTCTACAATTCTGCTAAAAGGAACAAAGGGTTCATCAATCTTTAACTGCTCTAAGGCTTCCATATCACCATTTTCAAAGTTATTCAGGCACTTGCTTATAGAATCCTTAAATACCACAGCAAATTGCTCCATCCATTTAAGTATATCCTCTACTGAGACTCTGTCTATATGCATAAGCATTAATATGATGGCATGGTATTGCATAACTTCATCTTCCATATTCATCTGAATAACTTTTTTCCTGAACAAAATTAACCAGTAAGGAATATTATAAGATATTACAGCTATTAAAAGACATATCAAAAGTTCCCACCATTTAAAATACTCCTCACGATATTTTTTCAACTTTTCTATAATCCTTTTAGAAGCTATACCTGCAAGTGTTTTGTCTTCTATCACGCCATATTCCAAAACCGCTTTTTCTACTGTTTTAAAGTCAACTCTCTTATTACCGTATTTCTGTATAATCTCACGATCCATTTTAAGCATTTCTTCTTCAGCTTTTTTGTCTGTATTTTTATCATCAGTCATCAAGCTCTCAGAAGTATATAATATATTGTGCTTAGAAATTGAATGTATGTTTACAAAAACAAAAATGCATACAAATAAAGCTGCAATCAAATATATTATTCTTCTTAAGTAAAAGTGCTCAACTCTCTGGTTCATGCCTACTGATTTCAGCAAATCACCGTATTTTAAGGCCTTATTATACTGTTTATTCTTGAGTATACTTATAAAGCCTGCTAATACAGGAATTTTAAGTAATCTTTGATAAATCCCGTTATCATATTCATTGTGCTGGTAATCACTTTTTAGTGTATTTATAAGTTTATAGGATAGTATTACCAGCAAAAACAATACTATCTGCACCACGAAACCATATGGTCCTTGAAAGTAGTCTACCATTTCAGGTAAATTGCTTTTCCCCCAACTTTCTAAAGGCTTTAATGTAAATATTGGAGCCAAAGCTATTATTGACAGACTATTAAAAAGATAGTCCAGCTTTTGACGCCTTAACATTTCAAGGTTTATTTCCTGCTTCAAATAATTGAGGTTTGTCAGGAACATGGATTCATCATCAACTATTTTATCACCAAACTTTTGTACAGTATAACAGTTTGCAATAAAAGTTTTAAAAAATTTGTTCGGTGCAAGTTCGTTGTACTTTTCTATCTCATTCTCAGGATCGTCTGATGTCAGTATTTCGTACATCCTGGTTGCATGTATCGACATTTCATATTTGCAATCATTAATCGAATCATATACTGCTTCGTCAATCATTCCATGTTCATGGTAGTGATGCCTTACATCTCCAAGGAACTTATCAAACTGAACTATAAGCTTTTTCTCTATACCATCAACAAGCATGTTAATTATCTGGTTGTGTACAATAACAACCGTTATAAGAGAAATTATAAAATAGTATAGATTGAGATCCAAAAGCATTAACACTACCAGCATGGCAAAAACTGCTGAGAATGATATCGCAGCAAATTTCATAGTTTTTCTGGAAACTGTCCAGTTATCTGACATTTCCAACATCTCAATCCTTTTTCTTATCCTTCGTAAGTACTTTTTGGTAAGAAAAAACTTGCTAAAATATGTATAAGTACTGAACCATATATCATTACCTTTACTTCTGTATACCTGCTTTTTAAATTTTTTTGATTTTTTCTTTTTATCCATGCTGAGTGCTGCAAAAATGGCAATTACACAAATTATTATTATAAACGCCATTGCTGCAATTAGAATTCTTATCCGCTGGCTATTCATAAGCAACACCCCAGCCCTCTTTCAAGAACAAGTTAAACTCGTCCTTCTCCTCCTCATTTAAGTGGCTGCATATCTCATCAAAGCTTTTTTTGCTGATAGGATTTGCAACTTTGTATTCACCATTATCCCACACAATAATATCACGAGTTTCAAATGTTTTACGGTCTGTAACCCTTGTAAAATACTCCTTTACAGTATCAGCAAACGCACGCATGGTTTCTTCCTGTGTCTTCCCTTCCTTATAGGTCTCAGGGTAATCAGATTCATCTATAACAGGAATTATCTCGGTTATTCTTTGAATATACCTGTGTCCGGAGATGTCTTTATAAAGGTGTATATCAAAGTTAACAACTTCTGCAACCTGTCTTTCAGCTACCTTCTCATTGCTGAAAACCCTTGTTTGCAAAAGATTATTTCTCAAAGCCAGCACTAGGTCGCTTGAAGTTTTGGCGTGGTGCGTAAAAATAGTAAAGAGTGATGCAACCTGTGCCATCTGAATCATCCAACTTGCTACCGGAGCTGTGGCAACCTCACCCATTATGTTTACCGTACCATCGGTCTTTTTCTGGAGGTCAAGACCTTCCTGACCTGATACTGTAGAAGTTTCCCTAAATGATACTATATTTCTTTTCGGATACAACTTTCGAAGATGCAGCTCAAAAGCCATCTCCTGTATCCTTAGTGTAAAGGTATAGTTTATAAATTTGACTATGGACATGAGAAGAGTTGTTTTTCCTGTACCCTGGAATCCTGTAACAGCTGTAACTCTGCATCCCTTTACAAGCCACTTCATACAATCAATAGCAAGCTTGCTGTTTTTGTCAGTTATCAGGTCTTCTGGTTCTTTATTCTCGGCACTGTCAAATTTTCTTACAAAAAATACCCACGATTCACAAAAAGGAGGTC
The DNA here is from genome assembly GCF_000179595.2 of Acetivibrio cellulolyticus CD2. NCBI lineage: Bacteria > Bacillati > Bacillota > Clostridia > Acetivibrionales > Acetivibrionaceae > Acetivibrio > Acetivibrio cellulolyticus. The sequence goes on from NZ_JH556658.1 coordinate 939,084, forward strand.
TTGCAACAACAACACGGCTTCCATCCTTCATTTCATTAACCTTGTAACCATTAGTCTCGGAGAGCTGCCCTGGATTGTTATACCTGTAGATGTTTTTACACACCCTTATAAGCTCCTGCTCTGAACCAAAACTTAAAAATTCAAGATGAATTGTCTTACCTTTAAAGAATATCCATACACTGTCATAAGACATCGGTAAACTGGAAAGAACACCGCCATTATAATCAAATTGTTGGAAGAAAGAACTTGGAATACCTGATACGCCTCCGCTAACCCCATCAATTTTCATATCTCTTATTTCATCTATAACCCCATATCCTTTATAGCGTTGGTATAATCTTTGAACAATAACATTGAGCTTATCATCAAAGCTTGTCAGCCTCTTAACCTTTTGTATGTATGCCTGCTCAATTTCCTCTGAAGTTATAGCATATCTTATTCCATCGCCGTCATTTCCCTCTTCAAGCCCTTTTGCATTATCTAGAGTATTTTCCTCTAAAAGCATTTCCAACGCTTTTAGGTCATGTTTCTTTTTATATACATACAACAAAATCTCAAACTTGTCCTGAATGCTTAATTCTTTTGCACTGTTGAAATTCATAATTTTATCTATATTTGATTCATCTATTTTATAAGTCTTTAGCAATATGTCTCTTATGTAATTTTTTACATAATTCTTTGCATTTATATCACCATATATACAAGTCTTTAACGCTTTTCTCAACTCATTCTTATTTTGCACTCTTTTCTCAAATTCTTCCCTGGTAATATTCATAGAGTACAGGTTTGTCTTAAGAATATCGTTAAATGTATTCTTTATATACTCTAATATAGTATCAAGCTGATATTTGTCTTCGTCTATATCATAATCAAGATATTTTGACTTATTGGCTTTAAAATAATAAATTATACCTCCGGCAACCCCGGTAATTATAAGCATAATAAGAAATATATTCCGCATTTAATCACCTATTTTCTTTAGAGAAATATCAACATTAAGCTTCTTTAATATAAGCTCCACTGTATTACGAACTTCCTGAATAAAGTAATAATTAATGTCATCTTTGCCTGCCTTAAGATTTCTCATTATAAAATCTAATGCTTTCGCTTCACAGCAAGCATCTGAGAATTCTATGTTGTAGGGTATTACCCCAATACCTGATTTTATGCCGAATTTTCTTTGCAGGGCTTTTGCATTGAATCTCGAGTTCCTGTCATACTTGCCTAACAAGAATATGCATTGATCTTTATACTCGCTATATTCCTCAAAAAAATCTTCAATAATATTGTAGTTTTGATTGAGGTTGACAACAATCAGATCAGAATGTTCAAATATTTTTTTGGTAGTATCAGCTTGTCCTGGGGCAACATCTACAAAAATCAGATCATAGTAAGATTTTGCGTGTGCCAGAATTATATCAATAACTTCATTTATATCCTTTACATACAAATCCTTGTTTGTTATCGACGTACCCACCAACAATTCCAGCTTATTCTTTATAATGGTTGTCGTATATCTTGATATGTTATCTTTGTCAACCTTATTATACTTAATAAAACTGCTTAACGCATCAATCCCCACATCATTAAGGCTTGATAATTCATTTTTTACATAATCTCTGTCAATAAACGATGTCTCCAAGGCACTCCTGTCGAAATGGTTGTGAGTCATTAACACCTTTAATCTATATTCCATTATTATCATTGCAGACACCGCAACAAGATTGCATGTTGTGCCCGTCTGGTGATAATTGCTCCAAAATGCTACCTGCATGTCAATTTCCCCTTTCTGCCTTTTTAAACGCCTTATTAATGCTCTTTCTGTCTAAATTAGTACAACTTTCTATAATTTCAAGCAGCATGACTTTATAAGCTTTGGTAAGTTTATCAAATCTGAATCTATCATTATATTGACTCTCTATTTGACATCTATAGTTAATCTCATCAAATTGCACTATGTACTCCATTAATACATTCAACTTTTCATTAATATCTAAAAGAGTGTCGGTATACCTGGTATTTATCTTACTTCCTATAACATCACGATATATTTTTATTATATCTACCTGTGATTTGTTTTCAGACTCTTTTCCATCTTCACTTGTATTAACTGTATATTTTCTGCCGAAGCCCTCAGATGCAATAAATGCTTTTATATACTCTCTTAATTTGAGCACATTACTTCTTTCAATATCTGTAACCATAATAACTGAATCACATTGATTCATGTAATTGGACATATTCTTGTTAAAACCAAAATCAACAAATACAATATCATAGTTGTTAAATTTAATTTCTTCATAGTACTCAGCAGTTTTACAGCCTAAGTATATATCAACATCGCTATAGGTTACTATCTTGTTATCCAAGTATACAGGTACACTATAGCTCCATATATCATCATCCACAGCATCCACTATAGCAACTTTTTTGCCCGCTGCCAAAACTGTTCTTGCAAGATACAAAAGTAAATCACATTTATATGAGCCAGCAAAACCAATTTGCATTAAAGCCTTCATATATAACACTTCCCCCATTATTTTGCAATTTTCTGCATTAATTTTTAACGTAAACTTGACCTATATTTGAATTATCAATGTTTCTGTCTGTTCTAATTCTATCAAGCCATAATCATTGCTATTAATTCAAAACCGCGTCCAGTGAACTTCCCTGGTCATCACCATTGTCTACTTTTGTATTAGGCGCAGCAACTTGACCGCTGCTCTGATTACCAGTTTGTCCGTTCTGCTTTTGCTGACTTTTGTCCGTTTGAGTATTTTCATTAGTTTTACTGTTCTGCACTTTCTCCAAATCTTGAATATTCTTTTTAAACTCTGAATTCTCCTTATCAACGCCGGAACCAACACTATTTAAGTTTTCCTTAGGTATTATGTTGATACGTGCTTCCAAGTCAGCCCTTGCCTGAGTAGTTAAAGCAATTGAAGCCTTTTCCAGTATATTAGGATCTGCCATCATAACCTTTTGCACATCAGCATTAAATGGATATGTAGTTTTGGCTCCTTTTTGTGTCTGTGGCTGTACATATTTAACAACATACAATTTTGTACCTTTTCTCAAATAAGCATCAACAGTGGCACTACTTACAGTAATTAACTCCCTTTGATTAATGTTAATCCAGATCGTACCGGTATTTAACTTAATATCATTAACCTTCTTCTTTGATAATACTATGTAATCTTCACCATTTGGAAATCGTATTCTTACATCTACAAAATCGTTCTTTGCTATGTTTGTTTGAAGTGTAAGTGTATTAAATTCGGCATCTCTTAAATCGTCATCAACTTTATCTGCTTGCAGCATGTATTTCATCAAAGGAGTTTGAGCTTTTAGATCAGTTTTTAGTAACTTTCCGAAATCTTCTTTGTCCATATACTGATCCTTTGGTAATGAAGATAATATTTCAATTGTATCAAACATTGACTCTTCTAATTTTGTATTATACTTCAAATCCTCTATAGGTACATAAACCGTTCTCAAGCTTTGCTCAATCTGTTTTTCGTATGATTTAACCTTGATACTATATTCATCTACTTGCTTCTGGTAATTACCCTTCATTTTGAAATATTGAAATATTCCCAGCACCCCAGATACTACAAAAAGCACAAAAACTGTACCTGTAATAATTATCATACCTACATTGTTTCTTCTTGTTCCGACAATTTTAACTGCCATTCTTACACCTCTAATCTCAATTTTTAAGAAATAATAATATAAATAACAGACACTAAATTAAATCTATTAAACTTAAACATTATATAATTTTATAATTGGGTTCAAAAAGTAGAATGTGTATCAGACATTACGTTTGAAGACTACAAAGAACAAAGCTTATCAAACTTTTCAATCTAAATATCATTAAGCAAAATTCTTCTACTAGCATGACCCCTAAAACAACTCATCATTAACTAAAACAACTCATTATAAACTAAATCCTCTATATTTATATAATTCTATGTCTGTATATAATTTAACTCATAAAGATATTAACATAACTTTCATCCTAAAACAATAACCATTTTTCCATTTTTACAATTTTTAAAATATAAACTCCTATTTTCATCATATAAAAGTTATCTTCACGGTTTTTAAAGGTTCAAATATAAATAGGTATCAATTTTTGTTCCGAAAATGCTGAAAAATTTTCTACAATTTAGACCCAATTACTGCTTTCCAAACTGGATAAATGTTGTATAATTAGGTAGAAGAAGATAAAAAAATGTAGTTTTTTGTTTTTTGGGGGCTATACAAATGATAAGAGAAAGCATATCTAGAAAGAAAATAGTATTCTTTATCCTATTGATTTCACTCTGCTGTTCTAGCTGCAGTACGCAGAACAACATGGACAAGAGTACTATGGCTGTAAGTAATAAGGTTTATGAAAATGGAAGTTCTGAGAAAGTTGTAATTCCAGCTATCAAATCAGCTGATCCAACAGTTGTATCTTCTCCGACTCCAGCTGTCGAACTCGTTACATATAAGGGAACTATTCAGCACATATTTTTCCATCCCTTAATAGCTTACACAGAAAGAGCCTTTGATAATGACTCTATGAGCAAAGGCTATAATGATTGGATGGTAACGGTAAAGGAATTTAAGAAAATTCTGGAATCTCTATACAAAAAAGACTTCATCCTGGTAGCTTATAGAGATGTCTATGAAACTAAAAATGAAAACGGTAAAATTGTACTGGCGAAAAAAGAGCTAAAGCTTCCCGCCGGAAAAAAACCTCTTATAGTATCCATTGATGATCTAAACTACTATGATTATATGCTCGAAAACGGAAACGTATACAAACTAGTACTAGATGAAAATGGCGATGTTGCTACGTATTCCGTGGCTCCAGACGGCAAGGAAATTATCTCTATGGATAACGAAATAGTTCCCATATTAGATACGTTTGTGGAACAGCATAATAATTTTTCTTTTAACGGCGCGAAAGGAATTATTGCCTCAACAGGCTATGAGGGCATTTTAGGGTACAGGACAAATAAATTGGACTCCTTAGATTACGAAAAAGAAAAGAGCGAAGCGCTAAAGGTAGTTAAACGACTAAAGGAAACAGGTTGGACCTTTGCATGCCACGGTTATGGGCATCTTGACGATGTAAAGGTAAGCCGCGAGAGATTTGAGCGGGATACCGAACGCTGGAAAAAGGAAGTAGAAACTCTGGTTGGACCTACCCAGATATATATTTATCCCTATGGAAGCGCTTTTAGCCACAAAGACCCAAGGTTAAAATACCTGCTAAATAACGGTTTTAACATACTTTGCAGTGTAGGTATCGATGACTATCTGGAAAAATATGAAGACTGCGCTTTAATTGACAGGAAAAACATAGATGGATATTCATTTAGGCATCATTCAGAAAAGCTTAAAGATCTATTTGATGTAAATGAAGTAATTGACAGTGCAAGACCTGCTCAGTAGATTTTACCAGGGAGCATCGCTCTCTACTTTTAAGTAGTTTTGCGACACTCCCTGACAACTTATCTTTATCAGCAGCATTCATAATGCTTACCCCTTTCATAGCTCCGGGATTCTTTACATAGACTTATAACATTACAGATTGTTGACATGACTTGTAAAACCCAATGTTTAGAGGTATTATTAATAATATGTATTTATGTAACTAAATTTATATTTGAGGTCATACTTATGAAAAATATTTCTGCTTATGAAATGCCTTTAATCTTAAAAGATTTTTTAAACTATCTTCAAACAATCAAAGGAAAATCAATTAACACTGTCCAAGTATATTTTTATGACTTGAGGGTTTTTTTTCGATTCCTTAAAATGGACAGAAATCTGGTCGATAAAAAACTGGATTTTGATAAGATCGATATTTGTGATGTTGATATAGAACTAATTAAAACTGTTACTTTAAGCGATTTATATTCATTTATGTCATACGTCAGCAATAATCGTGACAATACTTCATATGCCCGTGCCAGAAAAGTTGCAAGCTTAAAATCATTCTTCAATTACCTTTTTAATAAGGCTAAACTTCTTAATGTAAACCCTGCAAGCGAACTTGAATCGCCTAAAATCTTAAAACGCCTGCCAAGGTATTTAAATGTTGAGGAAAGCAAACAACTATTATCGTCAGTGAACACCGGAACATATTCTGAACGTGATTATGCAATGTTAACCCTTTTCCTAAACTGTGGTATGCGTTTATCCGAATTAGTTGGAATAAATATAAATAATATAAAAAACGACACCCTTACCGTTATTGGCAAAGGTGATAAAGAGCGCAGCATACCTTTAAATAGTGCTTGTCTTGAAGCTATTGAAGCCTATATGAAAGTTCGTCCCGTAAATGGTGTTAAAGATAAAAATGCTCTTTTTATAAGCGGGAGAAAACAACGTATAAGCAAGGAATCAGTACAGAAGATAGTTAAAAAATATATAAAGCAGGCTGGTCTCGACCCTCAGCGGTATTCAACCCATAAACTAAGACACACAGCAGCAACGCTTATGTATAAGTATGGCAAAGTCGACATTAGAGCGCTACAGGAACTGCTAGGTCACGAAAGTATTGCGACTACAGAAATATATACTCACTTAGATAAGGAACAGCTCAAGGATGCTGTTGACAAGAATCCACTTTCCGGATTTAGTAGAGCTAAGGAAAAAGAAGCTGATTAATCTACTGATCAACGGTTATGAAAAAAATCCAGTATAATACTCCGAATGTTTGGATAATTCTGTCTTTAAAACATCCAAACCCAGTTCCTCTGCCAATGTAGGGACATTGGAAAATATGTTCGTTCCCAAGCCTAATCGCTCTCCCTCTATCGTAGCTCCGGCACAAGCCAAAACTGTAGGAAACATGTCAAATGACGTAATCACCCGTTTTTCAGTCACCGCTTTGCTGATATTAGGGCAATTAATAAAGCAATTATAAATTCTACGATCGCTTTTATTTATCCCCTTGAAATAATCCCCGATCATACTCAGATGATCACCCGTTATAATAATGGATGTGTTTTCATAGAAAGGCTGCATCTTAATCCAGGAAACAAAGTCATTTAATTGCTCGCTGGAACAAGCTAGCACGTTAGAGAATTCCTCCTTGTATTTGTTTTCACACTTATCACAGATATATCCATTGGGATGATGTGTATCCACTGTAAGCATGGTAAAATTAAACGGCTCTTTTCCTGCTGCCAGACGTGTAAGCTCACCCTTTGCACACTCATATAAATACTGATCCTCATGCCCCCAAAACACATGATAGCCTTCCGGGATATATCCATTTTTCACTGCCGCGTAATAGTCCCAGATTTGATAGTTTCCATGCCTTAAAAACCATAAATCCCGATCAGAAAAAGAGGCATCTGATCCACAAAGAAATTCCTGCTTGTAACCATTTTCGTTAAGCATGTCTCCCAGCGTCTTTACTCCAGGGAATATATTTCCCTGATCGCGCATCTCTTTCCAATTCACAGTTGAATTTATCGGAATTGCTGCTGTTGATGCTACAAGTGCCCCTATCGTAAACTGTGCCTGATCTATCTGGTCATAGCCGCCAAAGCCAGTCACACTTGAGAAGCTTGTATTTGATTTTGCAAGAGCTACAAGCTCCGAAATATAATTTTCTTTCATTAATCCGCCTTCTTCTCTAGATGCAAAGGTGGATTCCATGGACTCCAGATAAATAACAATAACATTCCTCTTCCCATTTCTAAAGGAAACTGATACGGATTCGGGAGCCTGATAGTATTTTTCATAGATATCGGTTTTCTTACTTCTTAGCGACATAAATCTAGTTGCCTTCAAGAGTGTATTAAAATAAAGCATGCTGGAAAACAGGAGAATCAAGGACATTGCAAGAAATGCAAGTAATAGATAACTTTCAGTTTTCCCCATGAATATTCCTATGAAGTACCCAAAAACATTATACATAACAAGTATTGCTGCTGAGTATAGCAAAGGCAATATTGCACAACTTACCACAGCACTTTTGACAATTTCCGGATTTGTACCTCCAAGCGGCATGGAAAGCTGAATCAAAATAGTCTCCAGGTTAACGCCTCCAAAATATCTTTGCGTATATCTGGTTCCGAAGAAAAGAACACCAGCTACAAACAAAATCAATAATAACAGCAAATTCGTTATCACCATATCGCTCCTCCAAGCATACCATATTGTTCTGTCCTATAGCATTTTTATATTATACATATTATATATGAATTTGATACGTCATTAATCTTATTACCCGTTTCTTTTTTGAGTCAGGGGGGCTTTTAGATTGGCCCCGATCACTTGATATTGATTATAAAAATATAGTTAAATTTAAATAGACTATGCCGATATTTATATCAGCTATGTTTAAAAATAATTAAATCTAATTATGCGTCAAAAAGCAAATTTTCTCCAGCATATAAGCTTGGTATATATTATTATGGGAGGCTATTATATATGAGTTCAAAAGATATTATTGCCAGAAGTCGTAAGGAATCCGATGCCTTTTCATTAAAATGTATGAAATTCCTTTCGATTCTTTCTGTACTTGACTTTATTCTTGTCGAAATAAATAAAAAAGGAAAAGCAGATGCCGGGGATTGTTTAATCCTTCTATCTGGATTAGCCGCGCTAATTCCGCTTTTTTATAATAAGTTCTCAAAAGGTAAGAAGAATTTTATTAGTGTTCTGCTGATTTCTACAGAACTTATTTCGGTTGGATTATACATGAGCTCCTGGGTTTATGCTACACCGGCACTGGTGCTTCCATTTGTTATCGGAGCAATGTACTATGACTCAAAGACTCTAAAAAAATTGCTGTTTATTAAGATTCCATCCTTAATAGCAATGTCCTTTTTCTTGTATCTGTTATATAATGGAAAGCTTATTCTGGATGATGTTGTATTTACAAAGAAATTAGCTATGGGTTCCACTGAATATTATATAATACAGCTAATAGGGTTTGGTTATATGTTCATGTTTCTGGCTAAAAAGACAAACAGTATATTAAACAGTGCATTGGAACAAAGTGAAAACAGTGAAGCCTTATTGAATAAAGTTATGACCAACGCCGGAAATATCAATAAAAACATTAATGATTTGTATAGCTACATATATCACAGCCGTGATTCAGTAACTGATATTTCAAAGACAGCATGCTCCATTTCATCAAAGTCCGAAACTATGGCTGCTAAAGCTGAAGAAAGTCAAGATTTTATAGATCAGATTAAGGCGCATATTGATAAAACTATGGAAAATTCTACTGCAATTATAGAACTAACAGAGTCTATGAGTTACATTACTGGAAAGAATCAGAACAATATAGATGATATCGTTAATAAAGTTAACACTATCAATACATCTAATCAACAGACCATAACTCAGTTTGAATATATAAGGCAGAACAATATGGAAATAAATGAAGCTCTAGAGATTATCAATGCTGTATCAGATCAAACTAATCTATTGGCTTTAAATGCTTCTATTGAAGCAGCCCGGGCTGGAGAAGCAGGAAAAGGATTTGCAGTTGTAGCAACAGAAATCAGGAAGCTGGCAGATCAGACTAATGCTTCTACCAAAACCATTACCGATATTTTGAGTAAAATGATTGAAAGAACCAATCAATCTATAGAAGCTGTTAATTTTACAGAAGCAAATATCTGCGCTACCATGGAACTTTTGGAAAATACCAAGGGAGATTTTTCGAAAATGTTTAGCAGTCAGAATTCTGTTATAGATGAAATAATGCAATCCGAAAAACTTATAAGGAAGCTGGAAGATTATATTCAAAATATAAAATCTGTCATGGGAGAGACACTTTCTGAATTTAAGACGACTTCATCAGATATATTAGGTATTTCCGACGTTTTGGATGAGCTTGATAAATCTTTCCAAACAATTGCTGATTTTGCAAAAGATGTTCAAGCAAGCTCCAATAGCCTCATCGAACCTTAATTTATGAGTAGATTTTAAGTTTATATAGCTCTATAAAAATTGTGCCCACCTCAACTAACAGGTGGGCACAATTTTTATATGCAAATGCGATATACTAACGTGAAAAGTTTACCATCCTACAGATTTATTCTCTTCATAACAACATTTTTAGCATAGTAACACACTTCATCATTTTCATTAAGAAAAATAACATCATAGGTTTTAGCATCATCCGATTCATTCGTAATTTTCGAATATGCTTTATACTGGCAAGGTTCTTTCGGAACTTTTACTACTCCAAGCTCTTCAATTTGCCATGGCAGATAAACTCTCTTGATTTCAATCAAAGTATGAATTGCACAAACCTGAAATACCGAGTCCATAAATGCAGGATTTATCAATAATTTATCCAATTGATACTTCTTATTGCTAATCTGCTCCGGTGGCAGCACTGTCGAATATACCACTCCATTTTTGCCCCTTTTTATAGTGCCGTCCTCCTTGACCTGACTCATAAATAATGGCCCTACATGTATGGAATTTGGTATTTTTGTATTGTATTCATACATCATATCTTTCTGATACAACATCTCCATTGTTTCATTTTCGATATTTCTTATTTCCAGTAAAGATAAATAATCTCCGATCTTGTCACTTACCTCCATACTGTTCAGTTCAATACGATTTGTTATTCCAAACTTTGATTTAAGATAAGTGTGCGAAGCTATTGAAAAGCTTCCATTCTTGGGTTCATCAGTGATAGTTAAAATCACTTCCTGAGGGTTCTCATGGTACAATTTCAAGCCGTTATTCAATTTAACATTTCTGAAGCAATACTGTTCTTTACGGCCGAAATTAATACTGTGAAATTCTGCGCACATTTCCAAAAAGCCTACCGCCGGCATTATTGGCGTTGTTCCAAGTCTGTGCTGGTCAATAATCGGATCTGTTTTAACCGAAAGTACCTTATGTCCTTTATCATACTTTCCATTTGTTTTCGATACCCAGTCCAAAAGAGGTGTTTCCTCCACCGGGCATTTCATCATTCCGTTATGGGCAAAATGACGCAACCCATTACTGACAATAACTTCGTGAGAGTTTATTCCGTTGGTTAAAAGCTCAACAAATGCCTCTGTTCCCCTTTTAACTTCAATCAGATGTAAACCTAACTCTTCCGAATGATTTTTAACAAACTCATTTCTCCACGCCATTCCGGTATCTTTCCAACCAGACCAAGCAATGCTTAAAGCATGTACTGATTTATACTTTGATTTAATCATTCCCATAAAACTGTTTATAAAGTTGTTTGCACTGCAATAATCCAACTGTGCCTCATTTCCAAATCTGCCCGAAACGGATGAAAAACCTACAAATGCCTTAAGGTCATTTAAGTCCAGCAATCTATACAGATTGCAAAGACCTTGTGCTTTTACAGAAAATACTTCTTTAAACTCCTCGTAAGTCTTTTGCTTTATTAACCTGCTTTTTTCAATCCCTGCAGCATAAACAGCAATATGTACGGCACCATTTTGGTTCAATGCTTCCTGCATTGCACCCTTCATGCTATCATAATTTCTTACATCGCATGGTACATATAAAGCTTTTCCACCAGCTTTTTCGACATAGTCGATTAACTGATAGATCGAATTTGCCTTTACAATTTTATCAAATTCACTTTGGACCAATGCAGGGGTTACTTTTTTCCCTTCTTCCTTTAATTTACTGTGAATTTGCGTCTTTTTTTGTTCCAGAGCATTTTCATCAAGCTGCGATAGTTCCCTAACATTCTCAGGAAGCTGTGTACGCCCTAATATAGTGAATTTACCTCCATTAAACCTTTGACATAACCCCTTGACTATCTCAGCTGTAATTCCGTAACCTCCGCCAGTAATGAGGAAATGTGGCTTTTCGGGCAGTTCAATGTTTTTATACTCTGCCCTATCAGGAATATCAATCTTTAGAACTTTCCTTTCCCCGTTTTGGTAGCCTATTTCATAATCAAGTGAACTCTCTTGAGCTTCCTTAACTATATTTGACATGCTCTCCTCAGGTATATCTGATACTTGTTCACAGCCTAAATCAATAACCTTTATACTTGATTTTGGCCACTCTTTGCGAAGCCCCTTATAAAATCCGCCAATAGCGCCGTAAAAAGGATCGTTTATTTCCTGCTCATTGGCATATCCATGGCATCCGTCAATATTAACAAGGCAAAGTATTCTTAACTGCGGTTCGGCCAAAACTTCTGAAAGTTTTTTATAGAAATAAAACCTGGCTTCACTGCTTAAAAACAGCATTTGCTCTTCTTCATCTCCTGTCATTTTGTCAAACTCGATTGCTCCTCCAAGATGGGTACAATCGACAATTACATCTACAGGATTTTTTACAAATTGAGCTATTTTGCCTTCCAACTCTCCTTTTGAGAAATTCTTTTCAAACACAAAGCTATTTACATTATATGAATATTCCTTGAAATGTTTTAAGACCCTCTGAACAGTCTTATCATCATCTCCCAATAACCAGATATTTTTATCTTTGATTTCATAATCGGGCACACCCAAAGCTTCTTCAACAAAAACAGGAATATGAAGTGAAAGCATTTTGCTATCATCATCGGTTTTAATTAATTCATCTTCATAAGTTATGTCACTTTCTGCATTATTGACTTTCAGAACCTCATCATCTGCTTTTACGTTATTATCCAAAGACTCCTCAATCATATTGATAATAGCACCAATAGTTTTATATTGTGAGATATTCTTGAACTTCTCTTTACCAATCTCAAATTTATCACCAATCATTGAAAATATAGTAGCCTGCTTTACAGTGTCAATCCCCAGGTCTGCCTCCATCTCCATTTCCAACTCCAGCATATCCTTAGGATATTTCGTTATCTCTGAAATCAATGCTAATACCTGATGGTTAATACTTTTTGAATCTTCTTTAAGCTCAGTATTTTTAACAATGGTTTTTGATTGCCCCACTGTCTCGATTGCAGCCTTATTTATAGATGTTCTATTTTTCTCTTCAGGACTATTGCCCACAACTGATTTACCTGTACCGGTCTTTTGATTTTGCTCTATAAATTTAATTACAGAATCAATCGTCCTGTACATTGAAACATTTTTGGACATTTCTTCACTAACACCATATTTCTGACCGAGTATAGAAAATATCGTGGCCTGTTTGACAGTGTCAATTCCTAAATCCGCTTCCATCTCCATGTCCCTATCCAACATGTCAGCAGGATACTTGGTAATTTCAGATATTACTTGAAATACGTCCGAGGAGCAATCAAACAAACCTTCCGATGAATTACCAGTTTCAACAGAATCCTGTACTTTTTCTACCATAGCTTGTTCTTCACTGCCATTCATTTGGCAAATCAGGTTAACCACATCACCTATTGTAGGATAATTGGATAGTCTTACACCTTGTTCAGGAGCCAAATTGAATTTATCGGAAATCATTGAGAATATAGTCGCCTGCTTTACAGTATCAATTCCCAGATCCGCTTCCATCTCCATCGATAGATCAAGCATATCCTTAGGATATTTTGTCACACTGGAATATATGTTCAATATCTCATCTTTGATACTTGCATTCATTAAAGTATCTGCTTTTGGAACAATTAATTCAACCTTATCCTGTTGTGGTGCCATTGGCACCTTAGCACTGATTGTTTCTTCCCTTTCAATACTTGGCTGCTGCAGATTATTTTCTACTCTTTGTATTCCAATTCTATTACCTTCCGCTATCAAAATTCTGCCCATATTTTTCAACTCAGCTGCTTCTGATGACGTTATATTAGCCAGCCACTGTTGATATTTATTCTTATCGCTGAATCTGTTATCCCCGTTCGCCAGCTTTTGCAGCAAATGGAAATTACCTTGAGCCCCATAACCTGCAACTATCCTTAAAATGTAATCAAAATTGTAATTTCCGCCCTCTGACAGATTTAACCCTTCAAGTTCCGGATCAGGTTCTCTGTAATTTACAACAGGAGGAATCTTCTGGTATTGCAGACACTTAGCAGCAACAGCTTCCTCAATTGATGCTCCAAGGGTATGTCCGGTCATTCCCTTAGTGTTGATAACCTTCAATTCTCTGAACTTTTCTCCAAAAGCATGGTGCAATGCTTGCTTCTCAGCAATTGAGCAGCCTCCTTTTCTTGGAGAATAGGTCTCATGGGAGTAATAAACGGTTTTAGGAGCAATCGTATTTCTATTGATTCCGTGCTCACTTTCCATTTTATTTAGGAATCTATCCAGTTGAATACTGAATTCTTTACCATCAATCTTAACCTGATGCCCGGCAGTATTAAACATATGAGTTCCAATAATACGGCATATCCCGTCCATACCTCTATTTGATACATCCGATTCTTTTTCTATTACCAGTCCTACGGCGCCGGAACCCAAAATCATTCCATTCCTTCTATTATCGAAAGGAACCGCTGCTTCATAAACATCTCCTGAATCGGTAGCTGAACCTGTACTCAGGAAGGAAGCCCCCATCCATGGTAAAGCAGCTTTAGAACCCGGATTTTCCGCACCAATAATAATCATCCTTTTTGCATGTCCGCTTCTGATCAAATCTTCAGCCAGAGTTACGGCACTTACTGTTGAACTGCAGGCTGCACTGAGATGGAAATTCGGTCCCTTTGCGCCAATAAACTGGGCAAGCCTGTTATTTGCTCTTGAAGATATTTGTGACATAAACTCATGATTGAATTTATATATATCTTCTTCACCACAGTTGTTAAGAAGTCTCGAATATTGGATAGTAAACCAGTCGGTCAGTATTTTTCTGGAATTAGGATCACTTATTCTGGTGACAACTCCCTCATAAAAATGAATCAAGTCGTTTCTGGTCTTTGCTCCGAATTTACTTGCAATAAACTTTGAAGTTTCTTCAATAAATGGCTCAATCATCAAGAACCCGTTAGCAAAAATAATTCCTGTATCCTCCTGCATTTCTTCCGGCAGAACATATCTTCCAGGCAAGTAATGCCCTGATGAAGTCTTTATCTGTTCCTGTACAAGAGGAATTCCTGCATCCTTTAATGCCTCATAACCAGCTGCAACTCCGGCACATACAGCGAAAGTCATTTGTCTTATAGTTTTTTCATCTACAAGGTAATCATTCAACATATCTATTTTTCCAAACTTTCCTGCCAGTTGAATAACTTCATTTATTGCTGTAAGGCTTTTATAAGTCGAGCCGCTTTCTGTTTTTATCAACCTTGTTATATTTAAATCAAGCATACTTTGCATTTCATCATCGGTAAGCATCTCGATAAGATTCTTTCCTTCAAGCAGATACTTGAAATTTTCATCACTGAATACTTTTTTGAAGCTGCCCGGTAATCCAATAGATACTCCGCTGTAAACCAAACTTTCCTTAGGCATAACAACCTGATTATTTGAATTTATCGCAATCTGCTGCATATTCACAGGCTTAACCGCTTCCGGAGCTTCTTCAAGGACTTTTTGAACTGAAATAGTTTTTATCTCAGTCAATCCAAGAGTTTCCTTTGTCGGTATGGTACATAAATCAACTCCATATGCAAACAACTCGGCTAATGCACACTGATAAGCTTCAACAGAGTCCTTTTTCCTGTTATTTGTAGAAATCACCTTCACATCACTGTCTTGCAGAATGCTTCTGACAAGGTTTGTCAACACAGTTGACGGACCTGTTTCAATGAATAGTCTTACTCCCAAATCATAAAGCTTCTTTATGGAATCTACAAAGTTAACTGAAGAAAGTATCTGGCTCTTTAGAACGTTCGGCATATCCTTGAGTTGTTCCCTTGTACCAGGGTAAAAATCAACAAGATGGCATGCCATAACCTTGGTTTTTGAAGCATCAAATTCAATGTTTGATATTTTATTGTAAAAACTATCGGCAGCCCTCTCAGTGAGGTCTGTATGGAAGGCATGTGATACTTTTAAAACAGTGTAAGCTATATTATTCCCACTTAAATACTCTACAAATTTATTAACTTCATTATCACTTCCACCAACAACTGTTTGCTCCAGAGAATTAATATTGGCAATACTTACTTTTGATTCGCTATTTTGAATCATTTCGGCCACTTTTATTTTCTCTGCCTTAACACTCACCATACGGCCTCTTTCGGACTCTGGAATGCCATCAAACGAAAATCCTCTGGCACCAACCAGCTCAATAGCTGATTTCAGATCAAGCATTCCTGCCGCATAAAGTGCGGTAATTTCACCTAAGCTATGGCCTATCATGTAATCTGCCTTAACGCCACATTCACTTAACATCTTATATATTGCAATATTACTTAAAAACATTGCCGGATGAGTGTTTTTGGTATTTTTTAATTCCTTCTCCAACTGCTCTTTGTTGTCACCGAAAATAACAGGCATAAGTGGATATCCGTATTTTGCTTTCCACATTGCATCAGCCTGCATATAAAAAACTTCAACTGCCGAATAATTATCACGGATTTCCCTTAACATATCAGGATATTGAGAAGCCTGCCCCGGAAACATCAATGCCATCTTATCAGATGATATGGGTTCACCTTTACCAAAGTATATACCTTTAAGTTGAAGAGCCGAAAGGTTTTCCATCTTACCTTCATTCAAAGACTTCATCAATAAATCCCATTTTTCTTTAAGTTCTTCTGCCGCTTTAGCACTGATGGCAGCTCTCCACTCTTTTTTTGCACAGGCAGCGGCATTATTTAAAAATACAGCCTGTCCATATTGAAGCTGACTGTTAAGTTTTTGACAAAACTCCGAATATGAAGCATTAATCTCATCCAATGTATCTCCTGAAAAGAATACAACCTGATTACAAGCACTGTTTTTAACTTCCAGCAAAGTGCTACCTTCTACTTTTCGTGCACCTTGCAAAGGATATATTTTAGGGAGGAACTCTGTCCTGTATTCTTCCATGGCAATATGAAAATCACTGCCCCCAAAACCATATGAACTGACGCCGGCTCTTCTAGGATGCTCTTTGGACTCCTGCCAGTGTTTTTGCTCGGTTAAAATGTAAAACGGTGATCCTTCCAACTGGAGTTTTGGATTTATTCTCTGAACATCTGCTACAGGCGGAAGAATTTTATTATGTAATGCAAATGCAGTTTTTATTAAACTTGGAGCTCCTGCAGCAGTTCTTAGATGGCCGATATTTGATTTTACAGAACTGACTCCACAATAGTTTTGTTTTGTAGCACCAAGCCCCTGGAAAGCCTTTTTCAATGCGCTTATCTCAATTACATCTCCAACAATTGTTCCAGTTCCATGAGCCTCAATTAACTCCACAGTATCAATAGGATAGTCCGCCATTCTTGCTGCGGCCTGTATTACACGAACTTGTCCTTCTTCACTTGGAGCTGCAATAGCTTTTCCTTTACCGTCACTTCCCTGCCCATAACCGGAAATTAGCGCAATTATATTATCTTGGTCCCTTAGAGCATCTCCCAATCTTTTTAGAACCAGTACTCCACCCCCAAAACCCATAACAAATCCATTAGCCCTTTCGTCAAATGGATATGAACCAACAGGAGATAGTGCGTTAATACCTGAAAAGGCAACAAAGCCTGGTTCACTTAACGAAACTTCAGCAGCACCCGTTATTACTGCATCATATTCATGGTTCAACAACCCTGAAATTCCAAGTGAAGCTGCTGTGAGCGTTGAAGCACAAGCAGCATCAACTGTAAATGACGGTCCATGGAAATCAAATATATTGGATATTCTTGCAGCAGTAATATTCTGCAGCATTCCAGGTGCACTATCTTCAGTAATTGGAATTGTATTTTTCAGCACCTTTTGTGATAACCCACCTATAATTTCATCTAATTGTTCTGCATTTATTTTAGACCCCAATTCAGATTTGTTTCTAAGATAGTCTTCAATTTCCTGAAAGAAAACTCTTCTTATAATATTATCATTCTGTATGCCTGGAGCTCCAGTACCGAATATTACCGCCGTACGCTCCTTAGGCAGAACACTCTTTAGCGAGCTCAATGCCTGATCCACACAGAGCATCGCAACATGTTGATTCGGATCCATTTGTTCAGCTGTCGTAGGCGGTATTTTATACTTTCTGCACAAATGTAAATAATCATCCAACCTTGCTACAGCCGCAATTTTTGTATATGATTTATCCTTCTTATCAGATTTCCCAAAGACTTCAGGCCTGTAATATATGCTTCCATTAAAATATTCTTCCGGTATATCTCTTATAGATACCCTTTTTGTTATTATATTGTTCCAGAATGTATTCAAATCAATTGCATCCGGAAAATAACCTCCCATAGCAACTACTGCGATTCTTTCCTCTGGATAATAATATTTATTCATTTTTATTCCCCCCAGTTATATTGTTCTCACATTCTATTTTTTCTCTATTGATTACATGTATTGAACGCGATAAAGCTTTTACATCGCGCTTCAATTTCCTTAATTAATTATCGTGAAAATTAAATTTGTCCTTGTAAAATCATTTTCACGATTTACATATTTTTTAAAGCCTTTTTATCAATTTTGCCTATATTATTTCTTGGGAACTCTGCTAGAAATGTGATACTCTTAGGTATTTTTAAATTTGCGAGCTTCTCTGAAGCATATCTAATCAAGTCACGATCTTGTGTATTTCTATCTTCTTTGAGTACAACGAAAGCTTTGACAACTTCTCCATACAAGCTATCTTCTACACCCACTACTGCTGAATCTACTACATCAGGGTGTGAATTTAATACCGCTTCAATCTCTATTGGTGAAATTTTTAGACCTGCTACATTTATGAACTCTGTTCTTCTTCCGCATAAGACAAAAGAACCGTCACTCCTGCGGTATCCAAGATCCCCCGTATATAAATATCCGTCTCTCAGCCTTTCTGCAGTTTCTTCAGGTCTCTTATAATACCCCAGCATCAAACCCGGCCCTTTAACACGGATTTCACCAATAACACCATCCTCGCATATTTGTCCTTGTTGGTCTGCAACCTCAACTACAAGTACACTTTTAGCTGGAAATCCAACATTTCCGGCAGGTTCAGGCAGCATGTCACGTCTTGATGTAATCAGTGTAGTTGCTTCACAAAGCCCCAACCCTTCATCAAGGTAAATACCTATGTTTTTATACCATGACAATGCTGTATCATAATTTAAAGGTGCAGCTGCACAAAAAGCTTTTTTAAGTTTTCTGAGTTGAACATAAAATGCTTCATATCTCAATAATTGCTGGTAATGGGTAGGCACTCCGAAAATATGGGTAATTTTCTCGTCGTCAATCACTTTTGCAATTCTAACCGGTTGAAATGACCTTAAAAAGACAATTGCTGCTTTTCCTTCCATAGAAGGAGCAAAAAGTGAAACACATCCGTAAGCATGTGAGAAAGGAACAAAGCACAGTAGCCTGTCATCCGGGTCATAGGGGTACTTTGATTCTCTATTTTTTCTTAAAAACGTGAAAAAACATCCAGTTGTCAGCATAACCCCTTTAGGTGTTGATGTTGAACCTGATGTATATATAAGCATAGCCAAGTCATCTTCTTCAAAATTATAATATTCCTCAACCCGGGAATAGTCTGCCAGCGGTATCTTGCATGCTTCTTCAATCTCTCTGACATTGATTATATCCACTTCAAGTCCCTCTTCTAAAGGAACGTCCTCCTTTTTAAGGTAAGTTATCAAACATTTCGAATCGGAATCCTTAACATAATAATTGAGTTCACACGGTTTAAATAAAGGGTCTACCAGACAAATAACACATCCGATATATTCGACTGCAAGAAGTACAACAGCAGCTTCTGCACTATTATACAGGTGCATGGAAATAATTGTGCCAGGTTTATATCCTTTTTCTTTCAAGAAAGCTGCAACTCTTAATACCTCTTCTTTTAACCCCCTGTAAGTAATTCTTCTTCCGTTTTCACCGTCAATAACAGCTTCTCTATCCAGGTATTCCTCTTGTGTACCAAATAAAAGCTCACAATAATTCACCTTATACATTCCCCCCAAAAATAAAATTTTTTATATAGAATTTAATATTTAAATATAAATCCACCACTGCTGGCTCCTGCACCATGTCCGTGCATCATTACAATATTCCCTCTTTTAAGCCTTCCTGTTTCGATTAATTCATACAGGTTTAATGGACTCATACTTGCAACAGTGTTCCCATATTTATGGAAACAACTTATGCTTTTTTCCTTTGGAATATTAAGAGCTTTCAATTGAGCTTCCCATATTACGGTAGACTGATCAGATGTAACAAAAAAGTCTATATCATTTAAGGTAAGACCTGCATCCATCAGAAGTTTTTCACAAACTACTTTTGCATGCTCAACAGAGCTTTCCATTATTAGATTTCCATTATCAATTCTCATATCAAACATATTATAATCGATTTCTTTAATTCCATCTCTTAAAGTGCTTGTACCATAAGGTATATAGGCAATATTATAGAATACTGGATTGGTAAAAATATAAGAAGATATAAAATGTTTTGTATCTGACCTTCCTAAAAGCATGGCTGTAATTCCGTCTCCATAAAGAAATATGGTCTTGGGATTTGGTTTGTTCCACCTTTGTATTCCTTTCGAACTAGTTCCTCCACCAATTACCAGAACATATTCATCACCTGAAGCAATACTTCTAACGGCTAGATCCATTGCATGCATAAATCCGCTGCAGGCAGACGATATATCAAAAGCTGGAATTCCCACCGTAGTTCCAAGTTCTTTTAAAAGGGCAACAGATAGCGCAGGTATTTGATAATCACCAAGAAGTTTTGTGTATATAACCTTATCCACCTGTTCAATACTTATTTCTGCTTTGTTAAGACATTGCCTTACCGCTTTAGCCATTAATCCTTCGAGACTTTCATCACTGTTAATCCATCTTCTTTCGCTAATCCCAATTGAAAATTTTACAGCCCTGTCGGTAGCAATTATATTATATTTATCGATTATTTCCTGGTTAGATACAACACGTTCAGGTAGTCCAACTCCCATTGATATGATTTTTGCCTGTCTCTTGACATTTAGTGGCTTGATATCTGGAAACTGAATATCTATTTCCATAATTCCTCCAAATTAGTTATACCTGATAACTTAAAATTTATTGTTAAGTACAAATTCTATTCACTTAATACATTAAAAATATGGCTGACTAGATCTTTCATAACAAACAGTTCCGGTTTTGCCTCAATCATAGGTATATTGAAGGTTTCAGAAAACTGAAATCCCAATTCTACCAATGCAATAGAGTCAGCAAACAAATCATTTACCAGATTTGTTTCAGGTTTTAGCTCACTGCTGTTAATCTTTAAATAATCAACAATCAATGCCTTTGTTTTTTCATAAACTTCATTGTAATCCATTATACATCCCCCTAATTTAAACTTTATTAACTTTATTATTAACCTATTTTACAAATTTGTTTACAAAATGCATTATTATAGATCTTCTGATTTCTTTGCGAAAGCAAAGATAATTTCTGATCAATTTTATCTAGCTTTTCTTCAGAAATAAATTTTTCTTTAGTTTTTATCATCAAACAAAACTTCATGACTCGAGTAGAAAAAAAATCTACTTTTCGCTGAAGTTCTTCATCCAGCAACATTTTAAATTCATTTAATGAAAAAGCTGCTTTAAGAGAATTACGAAAATCTTCACGACTAAGCGGCCGTTCTCCACCACGATATTCAACAAAGAAATCAATTGATTTTTCGGAATGCAACCTGCAAAAGTCAAAAATAAAAATTGAAGTATCCTGATTTACCAAACTATTAACAGCCTTAAAAAATTTTTTCAAGGATTGAAGGTCATTCAGGTGATGTAAAGCATATACACACATAATTCCATCAATTCGTTTATCTTGCAGACCTTGCACTTCCGTAAAATCTTGTTTGATGAATTCAACATTAGACAAATTCATGCTTTCTGCTCTTATCTTTGCTCTTTTAAGCATTTCCTCCGATAGATCGACTCCTGTAAAATGAATTTCCGGGTTAATTTCAGCTACTTGGCATAAAAGCTGTCCGGAGCCACAACCAAGGTCTAATACACGTTTGCAGCCCGAAATTGTTCTTGATACCTGGGATATAATATATAAATGCGGTGCTGCCATTGTACCATCAGGATTTCCTTCTGCATCAAAGGCCTGAACTTTTTCTCCTGTCATAATAGTTTCAGGTTCCGGCATTCTCTCAAAATATTGTTTACAAACAACTTCCCTCAATATTGTAACAAGGGGTTTAAATGACATTACATATCTTCCTTTCTACTTACATTATCCTCATGAAGACGTGGAACTCTTTTCTCGATTTAAACTTTATATATCAACCCTCCGCCATTAATACCTTCTCCATGTGAAATCAGCATAATGTGCATTTCAGGTTGTATTCTGCCAGTTTCAAAACCAACGTCAATCAGTAACGGAAGCATCGCAGTCATTGTATTACCATAGTTTTTAAGAACTGAAATACTTTTATCCTCACTAACTCCTCCTAAAGCTTCCAAAGTTAATTCCCATATCTGCCTGCTATTTTCAGTAACCAATACAAGATCAATATCATCCATATCAAGACCGCTTTCATCAAGAAGATTATCAGATATCTCCCTTGTAGCCTTTATGTATAAATCTTCGGCAATTTTCAAGTCTCCCAAATGATAAGAATCAAAAGTTATTGAATTTTGTTCATCTAAAATTAGATTGGAATCTGCATCCATAGCAAACGGATCCGCTTTTGCCAGAGCTAAATCATAGTATTGTGGGTTTGTATAGAAATAAGATGCTAAGATATGTTTTTCTTCTGAATAGCCAAAGAGTAATGATGCTGAGGCATCTCCAAAAAGGAAAGCCACTTTGGGATCATGTTTATTCATTAATCTTGCATTTACTCCCCCCGAAGCAAGGAGTATATAATCATCTCCTGTATTAATAAACCTTGATATAACATCTACTGAATATAAAAATGCAGAAACTCCCCCGTCAATATCAAAAGAATGAACAGCAACTCTGCTTCCAAGTTTTTTGAGCAAGTTACTCGCTGTCATTGGAAGAAGATTATCTCCATAATACTTATTCACAATCAATCTAGAAAGCTTCTCCGGAGATAGACCGATTTTATCGAGACACTTTTGGGAAGATTCCTTTAAAACATCACTATCAGCCATATGTTCTTCTGCAACATGGCGTGTTTCAACACCTAATGATTTAAAAATTGCTGAACTTTTGAATGGAAAATTGAACTTTTGAATTATTTCGTCGTTTGATACTATCTTTGATGGAATGAATGATGAACTTGCCAGTATCTTACAATGTCGGTCAAAGCACTTTTTAGAGCGCTTGGGAAAATTACAATATAAACTACTCATATCTTACAATAACCCCCACTAATAAATCAAACAAACTACCACTTAGCCTTTTTATATATGTGTTTATATGTGTTTATATATTCATTTATATATTAACATAAAATATATATTATACGCAACAATTTTATAGTTTTTTAGACACAAAAGAGCTGTTACACTAAATTTTCTTAGTGGAACAGCACCACAAATTTTTCTACCATTCTAATAATCAACTCATCCAGCGACTTTCTTTAGAACCCCATTTAAAATCTTCAGCATTTCATCCGTATCTTCCTTCGAAACAATTAAAGGAGGCATAATCCTCAAAGTATGGGGCTTTGGAGCATTTAGTAAAAGCCCATCTTCAAGACATTCATTAACTACCTGCACAGCATTATCACAAGGCAAGTCAACTGCAATCAAAAGCCCCTTTCCCCTTATATCTTTAAAACCAAATTCATTCTTTATCCCATTAAGACCTTCCACAATATAATCACCCTGAATATTTACATTTTCCAGTATATTCTTACCAAGAATTTCTTTTACCACTGCATAACCTACTGCCATGCCAAGAGGCTGATTTGTATAAGTTCCGCCTTGATCACCAGGCTCAAAAATATTAAGCTCTTCCCTTGTAAGCATTGCAGCTAGAGGATAACCTCCCCCAATGCCTTTTGCAAGTGTCATAATATCAGGTACAATATCATAATGCTCATACGCAAACATCTTTCCGGTTCTTCCAATGCCCGTTTGAATTTCATCAAATATTAAAAGTACCCCATTTTGGTCGCATAGAGAACGCAATTCCTTTATATATTCTACATTAGCTACATTCACTCCGCCTTCACCTTGGATTGGCTCCAGCATAACTGCACATGTATTCTTATTTATAGCCTTTTTTACTGCATCAATATCGTTAAACGGTACATGAATAAAACCTGGTATCTTAGGTGCATAAAGCTTTTCCCATACCTTTTTCCCTGTTGCCGACATTGTAGCCAAGGTCCTTCCGTGAAATCCATTTATAGTTGTGATTATCTCATAGGCTCCATTCAGCTTTTTTGCACCATATTTTCTTGCAAGTTTAATAGCCCCTTCATTTGCTTCTGCCCCGGTACTTGTAAAGAATACCCTGTCAAAAGCTGATATCTGTATAAGTAAATCTGCGAACTTGATCAATGGTGTGTTGTAAAACGCCGGACTTGCGTTGATAAGTTCACTGCCTTGGTTTATCAATGCCTCCTTCATCACGTCAGGACAATGTCCCAGGCATGTGACAGCCCATCCACCCATAAAGTCCAGGTACTTCTTTCCTTCCGTGTCCCATAGGTACATACCTTTGCCCTTTTGCATAATGATGTCCGGCTTTTTACTTGTATAAAGTATTGATTTATTTGCTTTTTCCATAAGCTCGTTAGTGTCCATGGTGTTCCCTCCTTAATTTTGTTATGTATATTTATGCATTATATCGCATAAATATACACCGGTCAATATATAAATTAAATATATAGAGTCCAATTAGATAATAGCTGAATATTATTTTTGGGTAATTATGGGTTGAAGGTAAGGATATGCATGAAGAAATAAAAAAGTCGGCTTCGCCGATTTATAGCTGGGGTATTCCTCTGCAATAAACAGCCTTTAGGTAGACTTTTTTGATGCCAGAAAGAAATGCACTTTCTCAGGCATTAAAAAAGGCAGCCGGGTATAATTCTCGACCACCCTTTAAATGAGTATATCTTAAATTCTAGATAACTTCAGTTATAAATACCATTTCACCTGTCAAATCAATAACAACATCCTTAAGAAACTTGACACCTGCATCAATATTCCAGGACGTTTTACATTCAAAGATTCCCTTTTTGTCTTCTTTAAGGGTTACAACTTCAAAAACATTGCCAAATCCTTTTTTCATTATAGCTTCCATTATTTCTGATGAGTTCTTGTAAAATGAGTATTCAATGTATTCACTAACCTTTGATAAATAATCACTAAGCTCCACTGAAGTCATAAAACACGCCTCCAATTTTGTTTTTATTCCTTACTATTATTTTCGTCAAATTCCGAATAAACTTTATTATAATAATTAGTTTTTGCAATAATTCTTTGTATTATGTTAAGTATTCTATACTTAATGTGTCTTATCCTCTATTTGACCAAGAAATTCAGAGTAAACCTCAATAGCTGCTGTAATCCTGAGGATAATACAATTGGATAAAGGTTTCCGTTTCAAAATAGTCCAGAGTAAACCTTCCTGTATCAAAGCTTGGCATGCCATTTAGATAACCAGTGATTCCGTAGCCTTCATAATTATTCTTGTCATCAATATTCCAATCGTGTTTACCATTATTATTTTCGTCATGGAATGCAATAGCACAATATTCGCCCATCGGCATATCTTCCAAGACTAATTCAGCTTTACCATTGGCAGCTTCAACTGTTTTAGTAATATAGACATTATCTTCTATAATATCTCCAGTCTTTTCATTAACAATAGGAACATCCTTATTAAATAATTTTACTACAATAGAACCAGGCTTAGTATTTATACCGCCAATTGAAACTTTGATACTTCCCTTTGAACAAGGGTTATTGGCTTCCCCATTTCCTTGGTAAACTCTTCTTGCCGTATACACAAATCCTGAGTTTTCTACCTTTATAATCTTATCATTATCCTTATAGCTTAAAATGCCTGAATTAAAGCATGAATATATGCCACTCTTATTTCCTCCCCCTATCCTTCCAATAAGCCAGATATTGTCATGTCCTTTAATAAATGAGCTGACATCCGATCCAGTAACCCCTGATGGCTCAAAAGCTTTATAACCACTATAGCCGGCTACACCTTTCTCCAAGCATAGGAAATGTTTGTACTGAGGATAATAGTATGAGAAGATTCCAAAGGTATGTTCATCATAATGGACAAAAACATCATTAGGCTTAATATTTTCGTCCATATAGTATTTTAATTCCTTAATAGGCCCATTATAATAGTTCTTATTTATATTACTATAAGGTACCAATGAAAACATGAGTAAAATAGCAACTGCAAATATTGAAAAATCCTTGTATTTCATTCTCGTAATTCCATAAGCTACTGGAAGCAAGAATAATCCTACCACCGGGAATATGTATCTTGTAACAAATATAGGTCTTACCAGGTTAGATACAATGACTGCTGTAACAAGTGTCAATACATAAACCGATATTGAATACACTGCCAAAGCACCTTTTTTGTCCTTATTTCTAAATGTGGACCACACTCCTGCCACAATAAATATAAATGCTCCTATAAAAGAAGGAACTACAAAAGGCATACCTGAATCGAACTTTGCTTCAAAAGGAAATAGTAAAGCGTGCCATATAGTATTTCCATCTACTGATTGTATCCAGAAATCCTTTGATACTCTTGAAATTTGTGAAACCAAAGCTAATACCCACGGAATATAGCACGCAACTGCTGCCCCGGAGGAAATTAAATATACGAATAACTTCTTTTTATTTGAAGTCTTGAGAAAGTAAATAAACAGTATTACATTGGCTATAGTAACTGCCAATAAAGCATAATAATGAATATAAGCTGACGCAATTGAAAAGAGTGCCAGCATGATAAAATCTGTTTTTTTGCCTTCTTTGGCGGATAAATACCCATATAGGACTGAACCTGTAACAAAGAAAGCAGCCCATGTATACATTCTTGTATCCTGCCCTATTGATAGACTCATAGGAATAATAGTGACAAGTAAAGCAAATATTACACCGGTAAATTTGTCAAAAACTCTTTTTACAGGACCTGCACCTAAAAGTGCAAGTGCTAGTACTCCAATTGCAGATAATAGCCTTAAGGAGCTCTCAGAATTTCCAAACACCATACTGAAGACTTTAAGCATCATAAAATATAACGGCGGATGACTATCTCCGGCAGTTATATTTATAATATCAGTAAATGAATGCTTTATAATTGCAGCAGAGTACGACTCATCATACCACAGACCTTCGCGGCCAATATTTGAAGTTAAGTGTCTATAACCAAATATCAGCAACATAGGCCAAAATACCAGCCAAAGGTAACCAACCTTCGATGTAATAAAGTTTTTAATAGCACTTGCTTTATTGGTAATTCCAAGTTTTGTATTTATACTCTCAAAGAATCTTAATACACAGCAACTAATCCCATCAAAGAATTCACCAATTTTATCTAAAAGCATGCTCTTCCTTTTCTCACTTTTGCTAACAACACTATCTATTGTAGCTGAATTAAAATCTTTTCTAAAAAATAAATACCATAATGCAATTACTGCAATTACGCAAATCATAACCATTATTGTACCGGCACTTCCATTTCCATAAAACCACGGAGTAAAATAAGTATACCTAAAATAATCCAT
The DNA here is from genome assembly GCF_000179595.2 of Acetivibrio cellulolyticus CD2. NCBI lineage: Bacteria > Bacillati > Bacillota > Clostridia > Acetivibrionales > Acetivibrionaceae > Acetivibrio > Acetivibrio cellulolyticus. The sequence goes on from NZ_JH556658.1 coordinate 966,746, forward strand.
GATAAAGTACCAGCCTGCTTCATTGTAAAATTCGGTTCCTAGTACCTTATATGAGTCATATGTATTTATAATTGTTCCAAGGAAAATAAGTATTGCCAGTACCGGTCTTAATAAAGGCAGAGTTATATTGGTAAACTTCTTAAAATGCCCGGCTCCATCAATTTCTGCAGCCTCATAGTAATCTTTCGGTATATTTTGAAGGCCTGAGAGCATGAAAAGAGCAAACAGCGGAAAGTAATGCCAGACTGTAATGAGTATAACTACCCAAAATGCTCTGTTGCCTGAAAACCACTGTATTTTATCTGGAACCAGATGAAATAAGTCTACAATAACCTGATTAACAAGTCCATCATTCCTTGAAAGCAAAGTAAGCCAAGCTGTCTCTATTACAAAACCCGGCATTATAAACGGAAGAAGTAAAAGGCTTCTTGCTAAACCACTGAATTTAAATTTTCTGTTTAAAGCAAGTGCTATAATAAGAGCAACTATCAACGTAAGGATATTGGCAATAATTACATATGCAACCGTTTTAGAAATAGATGTATGGAAAGAATCTGTCAGAGTACCGTTCGATCCGGTAATTACAAACAAATAATTCTGCAAGCCAACAAATGGAGCTGTGAAGGTTTTAAAAAATTTTCTTAGTGTGTTACCTTTTACACTAAGAAATGACATATATATAGCTTCCATAAATGGAAGAACCTGCAGTAAAAAAATAGCTATAAATGCTGGAATCAATAATAAATATGGATTCTTCTTCTCCCAACTAAAAACCTTTTTTTTATTTTTAAGCTTTTTGCCACTCATTTCTATCCCTCCCTTAAGATGCACATAAAGTCTATTGTTTTAAAGCGCCCCCGGTAATACCCTTCATAAATTTGTTTTGGATTAGAAAAAATATAATAAGTATTGGCAGCGTTGATATAGGCCCCGATATAAATCTAAAGCCTTCGTAAGTTGGCAAGAGAGCTACTGTTCTATACTTGTCCTCTGTCATAAGTACATCTACCAAAAGCCTCTCATCCCATACCAACATCACTATAAACATAGCTGCAACAATTATTCCTGAGCGGATTAACGGAAGCAGGATTTTAGTTATAAGCTTAAAGTTTGAGCATCCGTCAACTCTTGCTGCCTCTTCTATCTCGGGCGGAACCGCAACTATAGCTCCCCTTAGAATCCAAATACAATATGGAAGATACATTACTGAATACATCAGAGCCAAGACGATATAACCATTGTAAGAATTATATATATCAATTTTTGTAAACTGTTCAAAGGATTTCATAGAAACTGCAAACGATAAAAAATATGTAATAGTCGGTATTAACAAGGGTATTACAACTAAAATAGCAAACAAATTTACTCCCTTGAACTTGTATCTCGAAAGAGCGTAAGATGTTGGAATTGCAATAGTTAGCCCAATTATTATACTTAACAAACATAGTATTAGACTATTCTTTATATAAGTTCCAAAGCCTATATAGCCTAAGAACCCCAAAAAGTTACCAAATCCCCCCATAAAGCTATTCAAACTGAAGAGAAACCATTCAAATAAGAGCCTAAAAGAGGTATTGAACAGAGTTAGAATTGGGATAACGGCAAATGCCACATATAAAACTACAATACGGTCTGCCACCTTATCCAAAAAGTCCTTCTTTTTTTCTCCCGATACACTATTAGCCAAATTTACCACTCCCCTTGTTGAGCTACCTTAAATATACTATATTTGGGCGCACTTTTCAATGTTTGCACAGAGTATAATATAATTATAATTATTCTTTACATAAAAAAAACTTCCTGCTTTGTTTAGCAGGAAGTTTTTTTAAATTAATCTAGTTTATCTGAGCTGGTTGAATTACTGAATATCCAGAAGTAATTCTATTTCCGTCCCAGTCAAACAGCATTGTTCCATCTATGCCGTTTGGCATTGAAGTTGAATTTTCGAACTTCAAGGTAGTTGCTGTAGATGCAAGTACTTTAAATTGTATAACAGCTATAGTTCCTGTTTCTTCGGGACTTCCTGATGCTCTGTATTCTTCAATATTAGTATATAACTTACCAAAGTTAAGTAAACCTGAAGTCAAGTTATGTGAAACTGCAATAACAGGACCGTAGTCAGAATTGGCAATTAAAGTTCCAGCAGCAGGTATCGAACTGTTTGTGTATGAAGCCCCTGATGATTTAATTGGTTGTAAAACTGCAGGATCATATTTCAAATTAAGTTGATAACCTGAGAAATTGCTTATTTTATTAACTCTGACTGTAGCTGTAATTGTTTCTCCAACAGCTGCTGTTGTTTTATCAAAGTCTACAGTTATATAATTTGAAGGCATTTGCGTAGGTGTAGGAGTAGCAGTCTTTGTAGATGTAGGAGTTACAACCGGTGTTTTTGAAGGTGCAACTGTTATTGTAGGCACTGCTCCTGCATTAATTTCTGCTGGTTGAATTACTGTGTATCCTGATTTAATTCTATCCCCATACCAGTCAAACAGCATTGTACCATTTATGCCATTTGGCATTGAAGTAGAATTTTCAAATATTACAGATGTAGCACTTTCTGCTAAAACCTTGAAATTTATAACGGCTACTGTTCCTGTTTCTTCAGGTATTCCAGATGCTCTGTAATCTTCAAGATTTGTATATAACTTACCGAAATTAAGTTTTCCAGCAGTTATGTTATGTGATGCTGCAGGGATTGTTCCATAATCACCATTTGTAAGTATGGTTCCACTTAAAGGAATACTGCTGTTTGTATATGCTGTTCCGCTAGAAGTAATTGGTTGTAAAACTGTAGGATCATATTTCAAGCTAGCTTGATATCCTGAGAAATTATCGATATTGCTAATTCTTACAGTTGCTTTTATTGTATCATTAACTTTTGCAGTGGTTTTGTCAAAATCAATTGTAATGTAACTTTCACCACTTGTTTGTGTGCTTGTCGGAGTAGGTACTGCTATTGTAGCTGTAGGTGTTGCTGTTTTTGTAGGCGTTTGGGTAGCAGTCTTTGTAGGTGTAACAATTGCTGTTTCAGTAGGTGTAGGAGTTGTAGTTTTTGTAGGTGTCACAGCAACAGTCTTTGTAGGCGTTACAACAACAGTCTTTGTAGGTGTTACAATTGGACCTGTTGGATATGCACTATTAATTGTATTAGGTTGTATTACCTTATATCCAGATATTATTCTTTTTGCATCCCAATCAAAGAGCATTGTCCCATCTATTCCATGTGGCATTGTATTTGTACTTGCAAATGAAACAGAAGTTGCTTGAACTTTTAAAACCTTAAATGATATAACAGCAAGTGTTCCTGTTTTTTCAGGGCTTCCTGATAATCTGTAATCTTCAAGGTTGGTATATGATTTACTGAAATTAAGTACCCCATTAGTTAGATCATGATACGCAATAGGTAATATTCCATAATCCTGATTTGAAAGCATTTCTCCAGTTGTTGGTATAGTATTGTTAGTATATGCAACTCCAGAAGCAGTAACTGGTTGTAAAACTTCAGGATCATAATTTAAGTTTACTTGGTACCCTGCAAAATTATCTATATTATTGATCGATAAAGTTGCTTTTACTGTATCTCCAACTGCTGCGCTAGTCTTATCGAAATTCATTGTTATGTAACTTGGAGTAGTATCCTGACTATCAGCATTTATTGTACCTGGCTGAATTACATCATAACCACTGTTAATTTTGTTACCATACGAATCAAACAGCATTGTTCCTATAATTGCGCTTGGCATAGTACCTGAATTTTCAAAGGTAATAGATGTAGCTGTTTGCTTTAATACTTTAAAGCCAATTACAGCTAATTTCCCAGGGCCTTCATTTCCGTTTGTTCTATAATCTTCAAGGCTTGTATATGACCTTGAGAAATTCAATATTCCTGCTTCAAGATCATGAGATGCCATCGGGAGAACTCCATAATCAGAATTATTTAGTAAATCTCCGGCTGTTGGATTTGTACTTTTTGCATATGCCACCCCTGTTGCCGGATTTACAGGTTGAAGAACTGCCGGATCATATTTCAAGTTAACCTGATAGCCTGCCAAATCAGCCATTCCTTCAACTTTAAGAGTTGCTGATATAATATCACCAACTGAAGCAGTTGTTTTATCAAGATCAAGTTTTATACAACTCGTGTCATCAACATCGTCACCATTTCCATTAACAGTTATAATTGCAGGTTGGGTAACTGTATACCCGCTCAAAAGTTTGTCACCATTCCAATCAAATAACATTGTACCTGAAATACCATTTGCCATTGAAGCAGAATTTTCAAATAAAACTGCTGTTGATTTTGCTGTAAGAACCTTAAAGCTGATTACAGCAAGTGTTCCTGAAGTTTCTGCACTTCCAGACGCTCTGTATGCCTCAAGATTTGTATAGGACTTACCAAAATTCAATATTCCGCCTGACAAATTGTGAGCTGCCACAGGATATGGGCCGTATTCATAATTTCCAAGTAAAGTACCAGATGTAGGTATGGTGGAGTTTGTATAATCCTGACCCAAAGCATTAACAGGCTTGAGTACTGTTGGATCGTAAGTCAGATTTACCTGATATCCAGCAAAGTTGGATATACCATTTACTCTTACTGTTGCATTAATAATATCTCCTACTGATGCAGTTGTCTTGTCAATATCTAAAGATATGTTACCGTTTACTATTTGCTGACCGTCTGTATTAAGTATCCCTGCCTGATTAACTGTATAACCGCTAATTCTTTCCGCATTCCAATTACACAATATAGTTCCGGTTATCCCATTAGGCATTGTACGTGAATCTTCAAAAGATACTGTAGTTGCTTTACCTTGAAGCACCTTAAAGCTAATAACTGCAAGAGTACCTGTTGTCTCAGCAATACCGCTTGCTTTATAGTCTTCAAGGTTCGTATAAGTATTTGAAAAACATAAAATACCCTCTGAAATATTATGCGATGCCATTGGGTATTTATAGTAATCTTCATTTGTCAATATTGTGGCTCCTGATGGAACTGTGCTTTTAGAAAAAGGTGTTCCTGATGCTGTAACAGGCTGCAATACTGCAGGATCATATTTCAGATTTACCTGGTATCCTGCAAAGTTTTCAATATTATTTACACTCAAAGTAGCTTTAACAATATCTCCCACCGCAGCTGAAGTTTTGTCAAATTCTAAGGAAATATTACTGTCAGTTAATGGATTCTGATTGCTGGAGTTTATCAATCCAGGTTGGATAACTGTGTACCCAGAAGTTATCTTATTTCCTGTCCAATCAAAAATGTTTGTACCAGTAATAGCACTTGGCATTGTTTTTGTATTTTCAAAAACAACTGAAGTTACTTTTTCCTGAAGCACCTTAAAGTATATAACAGCAATCGAACCGTTAGATTCTGCTTTGCCGTTTGCTTTGTAATCTTCAAGGTTTGTATAAACTTTACCGAAGTTTAGAATCCCGGATGTTATATTATTAGATGCTTGTGGCAAAACACCAAAATCGCTATTTTTAAGTAGCGTTCCACTTTCAGGTACTGTAGAATTGGTATACTGCGCGCCTGTAGACTTAACAGGTTGTAACACTGCAGGATCATATTTCAGATTTACCTGATATCCTGCAAAATTATTGATGTTATTAATATTAAGCGTTGCTGTGATAGTTTCTCCTACTTTTGCTGAAGTCTTATCAAGCTGAAGCTCAATACTTGGAGTTTGAGCTCCAAAAGCAATGCTTGTAATCAAGCTGCTGCTTAAAAGTAATGCAATTGTTAAGAGAATTGATAAAGCTTTTCTTATCCTCATATAAATATACATCCCCTTTCAAAGGATTAAATTGATAACTAACCTAAAACATCAATGCAATAAAACTTATAATATAAAAAATATATGGTACAAAGTTTGGAAATTGACAAGAGCGACGAGATAGAATATGAATTAATTATGTTGAGATATTGGATTGATAAGTGTTAAGTGTGCTTTACTTTCTTTTATTGACATTCTAATTCAGTACTACAATTTTGTTTCTCTAGTAGTTGCTGTTGGTGTAAGTCTTGGATTTTTTAAAGAACTCCCCATCAACAGTAAAAATCACTTTCCATGTACCCTTAAACATTTTAATGCGGTGACACACATTTTATTTATCCGCCTCGTATCCTCTACAAATTACTATGTTATCTGGTACATGAATTTACTAAAACTACGCATAATGTTTGCCTTCTACATTTTATTACAAGGTTGACTTAAGAATAAAGATTAATGTTTCCATGTATTATAGCAAATACTACTATGCTTGCATCATGGTATGTTTAAATTTAACATTCTCAATATTTTTTAAGTCACTCTTTTAAAAGTTACAAGTACATTCTATCAGTTAGCACCTCCTTTTTTGAACTGTACCTCTTTTCACCTCAAAAGAGCAACCACTAGGTAAATTAAATAATTTTCAACGTACGTTTTTATTTCTCAAGATCAAAAACTATATTTATAAAATTTTGCTGAATCTTTGTATAAAATCCATTTCAACTAATAAAATCAATAGCCATTATAGTATTTCGTAAAAATTTTATTTTTTTTATACGGTGTTTATAAAAAATTCGTAAATATTTCATAAAAAATTTAAATATTTATATTTGATGGATAACAAAAGCGATTAAACACTAAATTATAAGTATAAAGAATTGGTATATTGACTATAAAATTAAATAATTATATGCAAAGTTGAATTGGTATGAAGAGATTATATAGATTTTATTTATTGTTCATATTGATAAATATGATTTATTGGTTAAATTTTTAGTATGCCGCTCTTATAGTTGTTCAAATATAGTAAAAACTAACCTCCAAACGATAACAATATGTATAATTACAACAAATTTAACTAAAGTGTAACGAAGCGAAACAACCAGCTATATGTAAAGTCGAAAATAACATTTCAACTATTCCTTAGTAATTATACTATATATTATACGCTTAATAATCTAATTAAATTATATTATAATTCTATTTATCTTTCAACAATTATATAATCCGCACTTTTCTTAATATATTACTTGTTTTAGAGGAAACAATACACATTATGTTAATTAAATATTAAAATACTACTTTGCGCGGTTCTGATATTTAGTAATTACAGCAAATGAACATTAGCCAATTTATATAACTCCTCAAATGAAATGTCAGTAAGGCTTTCTGGAAAACCAGAATTTAGAGCACAAACAGCCAACTTATAAGAATTGTTAATCTCATACTGTTTAAAATAGCATTCTTTTAACTGATTAGTAGTCTTAAATGTGATGCTTTTACCGATGATTGTAAAGGAAAATGAATTTAACGGTATTGATAAACCGCGACCATCCGCTTTGATATAACTTTCTTTCAGAGTCCATAGTTCAAAAAATGCTTCCCTTCTTTCTTTTTCATCTAAAGTAATTAGGTAAGAATGCTCCTCTTCAGAAAAAAATCTTGCTGACAAGTTTAAATCCACATCATGAATTTTTTCAACATCAATCCCAACAGGCATATTGTCAACTGCACAAACTACCCAATCCCCGGAATGTGATAAATTAAAGTGAAAATTTTCATTCCCTGCAATATATGGCTTACCATATTCTGATTTGCTAAAATAAATACAATTGTTTTTCCTTCCAAGCGAAGATGCAATAATATACCTTAAAAGAATATTGGAAGTAAGCCCCCTTAGGGCATCTTCAAATTTCCTAAACCTCCCTATTCTTTCCTGCTCCTCTTTGGAAGTAAGAGAAAGTAGTTCATCAAAAATATGTTTTTCAATTTGCGTATTAATTCTGACAGTATATATCTTCAAAATACTCTCCCCTTCAAATGAATTACCCTGACTTTCCAAAAAGTAATCTTATGGTCGCTAAGTATCACTAATCCCCAGATTATAACCAGGTTTAGAGCGCGTTTATCATTTTATAATAACATGAAATAGATGTCAACGGAATTTGCAGACCCTGACACACCCTAATAACCCACTTCTATATTTGTCTTCAAAATGTGCATTTATAAGCAACAATTCTTTAAATAGCTTTTTAAAACTGAATTTATTAGTCAATTTGTAACAAATTTTATCTAGCTTTAATATTATGAATTAGTTAAGGGGCAATAAGTTACAAGGAGGATGCGGTCTATGGAAGAAAGAGGATTGTTAGGTGGTATTTGCAACAACGATACAATACTTTGGTTCATTATTCTGTTCCCGTTACTGTTCTGGGGATGCGGTGGTCACGGCGCATGTAAGGATTAATTTATTTAGTCTAAAAGAAAGGAGTAATGTTAAATGTCTGAAAGAGGCGGTTTTAACTTTGGATTTGGTAATGAATTTATTTGGATTTTAATCATAATATTCATCTTATGTTTCTGCTGCGGCGGATTTGGTTGCAGGGAATAAATTTGTATAATGCAAAAATAGCTATGCAAAAATTAATGTCATAGCTATTTTTTTATGTTTATAACATACATACCTACAAAGCTTTTTTTTTAAATGTTCTTTAAAATGCGGCACTTTACCATGCAATTTAATCCATAATTGTAAATAATAAATAAAAATTATTTCTCAAACATATTTATTTATTCGTAGATTTAGATTAATATATTTATAGAAAAACAAATACACAATTTATTAAATACAAAGGATGGAAGGCATGAATTTTTTTAAGGCGTTACTTATAACAAATATCATTATATTGATATTGATTGTTCCAAGTTTTATTGTACTTGATAAATACCTTGCCAGACACAATGATACTTCTGTCTCTAATATAATTGCATCACCTGAAAATAGTGACAGCGGCGTTATCGACCTAAATAATGAAGAACCTGTTGCTACCCCATCTACTGCTCCTACCGAAAAAACCATTTCCATTCCAGATGAACTCCTCCCAACTTATCACGGTTTTAAATGGGAAGTTTTAAAGGATAAGGATTGGATAGATACTGAAAAAAACATAAGTTTTCCAAACCCTGAAAAGTACAATATTATCGAAGGAGTTACAACTTTTAGAGGAAACAATTTTAGGAATGCCCCAAGCTATGGTACGGCTCAGGTTAATGAAAAGAAGCTTGAAAAGGTATGGAGCATCAAGATAGGTTATATTGACGTTTGGACAGGGGTTGGTTGGAATGGTCAGCCTGCTATAGTCAAGTGGAGTGACGATATTCGCACAAAAATGAACATAGTCGAAAATAAAAAAAATAAGACAAATTTGAAGGAAGTTATTTATGGCACTCTTGACGGAAAAATTTATTTCCTTGATCTTGACAATGGCGAAAGTACCAGAAACCCGATTAATATAGGTTATCCTATAAAAGGCAGCGTTAGCGTTGACCCTCGCGGATTGCCTCTTTTGTATTCAGGTCAAGGTATTGAAAAGAGAGGCGGCGTAACTGGAAAAATTGGTTTTAGGATATTCAGCCTCATTGACCAGAAAATGCTTTATTTTATAAATGGATTAGAAAACAGTGCATACAGGCATTGGGGTGCCTTCGATTCAACTCCCCTGGTGGATACTAAAAATGATACATTATATGAATGCGGTGAAAATGGAATTCTTTACTCAGTAAAGTTAAATAGCAATTTTGATCTTAGTGCAGGATCTGTTTCAATTAATCCTGAAGTTCTAAGATATAGATACAAATCACCTTCTGTTAAAAAGCTAGGAACCGAAAACTCCATTGCAATATATAAGAACTTTTCTTATTTTGTAGACAACAGCGGATATTTGCAGTGTGTTGACCTTAATACCCTAAGCCCTGTATGGGTAAGAAATGTAACCGATGATACAGACAGCACAATAGCAATTGAGGATCTTGGAGGTTCAAATGTGTCGTTATATACAGCTTGTGAAGTTGATCATCAGGGAAAGAACGGTTACAGCTATGTACGAAAAATCAATGCTTTGACCGGTGAGCTGATTTGGGAAAATAAATATCAATGTACTTTTAGTGAAACGAACGGTGGAGCTCTTGCATCTCCTATTGTAGGGAAAAATGACATAAGCAATCTGGTAATATTCAACATCGCTAAATCCTGGAATACAAACGGCGGTAAGCTGATAGCCTTTGATAAAGAAACAGGAAAAGAAGTATGGCTAATCAATATGGATCGCTATTGCTGGAGTTCACCTGTTGACATTTATACTAAAGATGGAAAGTCCTATATCATTCAATGTGATTCAGGCGGGTATATGCATCTTATAGAAGGCCAAACCGGTAATATTCTTGATAGAATTCCCCTTGGTGGAAATGTAGAGGGATCACCTGCTGTTTATGATGATATGATCGTTGTAGGTACACGCGGTCAAAAGATTTGGGGTATCAAAGTGAAATAAATTTTAAAGACTTCACACTTTAATCCAGGTGAAGTCTTTTTAACGTTTATATACAAACTTCTCAAAAATTGCATATTACTTTGCATTTTCAAAAGTAAGTTTGCACTTGTCTGCCCTATATTTTGATACAACATATTCAACAACCTGGCCGCTTTTTGAATATATCACATTAGAGATTTTTATAAGGGGCTGACCGGGCTGAACTTTTAAGTATTGTGCTTCATTGGGATCGGTATAAATAACTTCTAAAGAGCTTTTTGTTTTAACAGGTATCAAAGGATATTTTCCCCTTAATACATCAAATGATTGCTTCTTATTCCTAACATCTTCAATGATATTTGGGAAAAGGCTCAAGGGAATATATGATGTATTGTATGAATATATTTCATTCTCCAGCTTTGTAACAAAAATAATTCGTGCAAAATCAAAAGTCTGTGTGTAACTGATTGAAAATATATCGGAAAGTTTCCTGTATTCTTTGTTTGTAACAGATTCCATCAAAACAATATTTCTCTCACCTGGAACTTCATTATCCAAAATAGAATCGGCAAAGCCTGTATAGGCCTTTACATCTATTGTAGATTTGGATTTTGATACAAAAGTTCCCTTACCCTTTTCCTTATATAAATATCCGCTGTTGGTAAGCTCACTGATAGCCTGTCTTACTGTAGGCCTGCTTATATCATATATTTCACATAACTCCTGCTCTGATGGAATTTTGCTATCAGGCTGATATTCGCCATTATCAATTTTGTCAATTATTAAATTTTTTAATTGGGAATAAAGAGGAACATTACTATATTTATTTATCACAGAAAATCCCCCTAACTTTTTTATCAACCTATAAATTATTGTTCGACAGACGAGTTTCCCAAGAAGATTTATAGAGTTAAGTATAATAACACGTCATTACGTCCTCACTAATTTTACTATATCACCTTCAAGAATTCAACACATTTTTAACTTTGCCACAATTAAAACACATAATAAAAAGGAGGAAAACCCTTCCCTCCTTTTTAACAAAACGCTTATAATTATACTTTAAGTTCAACCTTTATATCTATATCTTTGTTAGCTTCTAGAATTGGCTTTACTACATCAATTACGAACTCTTCAACCTGCTGTGGAGATCTACCCACATAGTTCTTAGGCTCTAAAACCGAATTGAGTTCATCAATATTTAAGTTAAATGCACTGTCAGATGCTATACGCTCTATAAGGTCATTCTTTCCACCTTCAACCTTGACCTTTTTAGCAGCCTCCATAGAGTGTACTCTTATCCTTTCATGGAGCTCCTGCCTGTCTCCACCTCTTTTTACAGCTTCCATCATGATATTTTCTGTTGCCATAAAAGGAAGCTCTTCAAGGATATGCTTTTCAATAACCTTTGGATAAACAACAAGTCCATCCGCAATATTAATATAAATATTTAGAATAGCATCTACTGCAAGAAATGCTTCAGGAACACTGATACGTTTGTTTGCAGAATCATCAAGACTTCTTTCAAACCACTGTGTGGAAGCTGTAATTGCAGGGTTCAATGTATCAACTATAACATATCTGGCAAGTGAAGAAATCCTTTCAGATCTCATTGGGTTTCTCTTGTAAGCCATTGCAGAAGATCCTATCTGATTTTTCTCAAACGGTTCTTCTACTTCCTTCATATTTTGGAGCAATCTCATGTCATTACTGAATTTGTATGCACTTTGCGCAATACTTCCAAGTAAATTTAAAACTCTGCTGTCAAGTTTTCTTGTATAAGTTTGACCTGAAACAGCAAACACCTTATCATATCCCATTTTCTGCGCTATCAATTTATCAAGTTTTTTAACTTTTTCATTGTCACCTTCAAAAAGGCTTAGAAAACTTGCCTGTGTTCCGGTTGTACCTTTTGAACCAAGCAACTTCATATTGGACAATACAAAATCCATCTCTTCCAAGTCCATTGCAAGATCCTGTATCCAGAGTGTTGCCCTCTTACCTACAGTAACTAACTGAGCCGGTTGGAAATGCGTAAAGCCCAAAGTTGGAAGATCCTTATACTTTAAAGCAAATTCAGAAAGCTTGCTTATTACTGCAACAAGCTTTTTCTTGAGCAGTTTCAAACCTTCATGCATGATTATAATGTCTGTATTGTCACCTACGTAACATGATGTTGCACCGAGGTGTATAATCCCCCTTGCACTTGGACAAAGCTCTCCATAGGCATGAATATGTGCCATAACATCGTGTCTGAATTCCTTTTCTTTAGCCTCTGCCAATTCATAATTTATATCGTCTTTATGACTTTTTAATTCATTAATTTGTTCATCAGTAATATTAAGCCCCAACTCTTTTTCAGCCTCTGCCAAGGCAATCCATAATCTTCTCCAGGTTTTGAACTTCATATCCGGTGAGAAAACTTCCTGCATCTCACTGCTGGCATATCTTGAATTCAAGGGACTTTCATAAGTATTTTTCAAACTCCTCAACCTCCATAAGCTTTTTCAAAATATAAGTAATATTTTAATCATTCCTTTACCAAAGTTTATTATACATTTTTTTTACGGCCAAATCCACAAAAAAATTGCGAGAATAATTATTCTCGCCACAAAACTTATAAATATGAGAATGATTTAGGCTAGTTAACAAACATAACCTTCGTACATTATATTATTTATTTAAGAAATTTTCAATTCTATTTAATCCTTCTTTTATATTTTCAAGTGAAGTTGCATAAGAAAGCCTTACGTGAATATCAGTTCCAAAGCCTGAACCTGGGACTAATGCAACATTTGCTTTTTCAAGCAGCACATTTGCAAAATCATCGGAACCATTTATCTTAACTCCAGCAAATTCTTTTCCGATTATCTTTGAAATATTCATCATAACATAGAATGCACCGTTTGGATTTATACAGGATATTCCGTCAATTGAGTTTATCCTTTCAACCATGTAGTCTCTTCTCTTAGCAAATTCAGCTACCATCATATTCATAACATCTTCAGGTCCTTCTAATCCTGCCTGTGCAGCCTTTTGTGCTATTGAGTTAGGATTTGATGTTGCATGGCTCTGAACATTGCCCATGATAGTTGCAATTTTTTCGTTAGAAGCTGTATAACCTATTCTCCAACCTGTCATTGAATACGATTTTGATACACCGTTAACAATGATTGTTAAATCTTTTATTTTATCGTTGAATGAAGCAATACTTATGTGTTTGTATCCATCATAAATGAGCTTTTCATAGATTTCATCAGATACAATAAATATTTCCTTGCTAACAGCAAGATCAGCAATAGCTCTAAGCTCATCTTCTGTATATATCATACCTGTAGGGTTACTTGGGCTGTTTATTACAATTGCTTTTGTTTTTGCAGTTATAGCCTTTTCCAATTTATCTACACTGAACTTAAATCCTTCTTCTTCAGTACTATTAAGTATTACAGGAACGCCATCAGCTATCTTTACCATTTCAGGATAGCTAACCCAGAACGGTGCAGGTATTATTACTTCATCTCCAGGATTTAAAATAGCCTGAAAAGCATTTACTAATGAATGCTTTGCACCATTACTTATTACAATGTTAGCAGGCTTGTAGTCAAGTCCGTTATCCTTCTTAAACTTATTGCATATAGCTTGCTTTAACTCCAAAGTACCTGAAGCCGGCGTATATTTTGTAAAACCATCATTAATTGCTTTTATTGCAGCAGCTTTTATATGTTCTGGGGTATCAAAATCAGGTTCACCTGCTCCAAAACCTATGATATCAATTCCGTCAGCTTTCATTTTTTTTGCTTTTGCATCTATGGCAAGTGTTGATGATGGACTTATTGAAAGTGCCTTTTTTGAAAGTTCCATATTTAACCCTCCAGTTTTAAATGTTTATGTATTTCATTTTAATATATTATATGATTTTTTGCAAGATTTTGATTTTGTTTATGCAAATATATTTTCTAATTAATTTTTGTTTTTATCATTAGCATTCTCAACATCTTTCCCTTTAATTTAAATTTGAGAAAAAAATGCAAGTTATAATATTTATTTATTCACTTTTAACTTATTACCAAAAGTTCCTTTATTAAGGAACAGCCCAAATTGTACACCATAAACACGATACAGTTACATTATTGATGCTTTTAAATACATAATTAAAGAAAAGGCACCTAAAATTATAATTTAGGCGCCTTTTTGGAGAGGGTTATAAAAAATATGAGTAGATTAATTCTATAATAAATCCTTAACCAACCGTAGGAAATTACCACCTGCAAATTTTTCAATCACTTCATTGGAATAATTTAACTTACCCAATTCTTCAAATATAGCATTAATTGCTTCAACACCATTAATATCTTCAGGAGTCTTTTCAATTCCGTCGAAATCTGCTCCCATTCCGATATGATCAGCCCCCGCCAGAGATATAATATGCTCGATATGCTTAATAATGTCAGTTATTGTTGCTCTACCGGTGTCGTTTAAAAAATCAGGGTAAAGGTTTATTCCAATTACTCCGCCATTTTTTGCTACAGCTGTTATCTGATCGTTATAAAGGTTTCTTGCATGTGAACAAATAACCCGTGCATTTGAATGTGATACAATTATTGGTTTATCGGTGGTCTCAATTACATCCCAGAATCCTTTCTCTGAAATATGTGACAAGTCAACAAGCATTCCAAGGTTGTTCATTTCTTTTATCAATTTTTTACCAAATGGTGTAAGTCCTCCACCCGTTTCCCCATCTTTTACTCCATCGGCTATTTCATTTCTAAAATTCCATGTGAGGCAAATACTTCTTACACCAAGCCTGTAGAAATTCCTTAAAGCTCCCAAATCCCCCTGAAGTGCTTCGCCACCTTCAATAGAAAGCATTGCAGCTATTTTTCCATCCGATATTGCCTTTTGAATATCTTTGTAATTACAACATAACATTATATCGTCTTTATATATTTCTATTTCATTATAAAACCTATCTATAATCTGCATTGCACGCTTCATTGCATATGCTTGAGAGTATGCCGGATCAATATATGCGGCAAAAGTCTGAACGAAATTACCTATCTTTTTCATTCTTGCTATGTCAATATGGCAGTTGCTGGTGTGTAAATTTGAATTTATCTCCATTATTTTGGTAATTGTATCACAATGTGCATCAAAAATTATCATCGCCTAATCCCCCATGCTTAAGTTTATCTAGAGATTAATTATAATCTATGCAGACTAATAATAAAATATGTTACCTGTGATTTACATTCAGGCTAGAAAGAAATGCAACTTTCTTAGGCATAAAAAAAGAATTATCCCACAAATACCTTCATGAGATAATTCTTTTTTATTTCTATCTTTTTTAGAAAGAGAATTCTTATATTGAGTTTACGATGCTGCGGGGAATACTTTTATGGTACCTAGCAAATACATTCTAAAGTATCCAAAGTCAATTGAATTTATACTTTTGTCACCATTTAAGTCAGCAGCTTTCAAATCATCCTCTGCTGGTAAATCTTTTATCGTTCCAAGAAGATACATTCTTAAGTAGCCAAAATCAATTGAATTCACCTTTCCATCTCCGTTCAAGTCACCAACTATTACATTTGTTGTAGTAGGTGTTGGAGTTGCTATTGTAGGCGTTGGAGTTACAGCGGCTGTTGTTGTTACTATAGGAGTTGATCCATCTGGTTCAATACCTCCTACAAGAACTCCATTATCATAAACGCAAATATTATCTGTTTTCACAGGTGTTCCTGTCCAATTGCTATCTTCAATACTTAGGCCTTGATAGCTCCAGTCATCCGCTGGATTCCAATAATTTTGATAAGCATATGTGCCCAGCGCAAACTGGTATTTCTTGTTAGAGCCAGCAATTACATAACCCGGCCAACTTATTTCAATATAATAAATCTTATCTTTATACAAATGAGGTCCTGATAGCTCAGCTGCATATTCAGTTTCAGTTGCTGCCTGATCATATAACTGTCTCAATTCAATTATTTCAGGCTCAAGCGATGTCATTCCTGTAGAATCAAAATAATATCTTACTGAAATATTTTTTGAAGTTTTTCTAACATTAGAACATACATAGAAAGTTATTTCTGTAGCTTTTGGTCCATCCTTCTGCGCTATGTCAACACCAAATGCTTCAACCCAATATGCAGAGCCGCCAGAAGTATCACCGCCATCATCTATATCAACTGGTGGTGGAAAATTTGGCGTAACTTGCATTGAAGAATCACCAAAGAATCTATAAGCACCTGCACAAGCTCCAACAAATGCTGCATTATAATCTATTGTTACTTCATTGTAAATATAGTCTGATGTAACATCCTTATGTTCATCTTTTACGCCTGGGCCACCGACTAATGCACCATAAAGTACATATTTATGCGGATCAGGATCTTCACATTTTGATAAACCTGATGCTGCCCTATGATGTGGGTATTTTGCAGAAATGTCGCTATAGCCTACAACATAGCAACGGTTGATTGGATTGTCACCCAACAAGTAATTCATTTGTGATTTGGCCCACTCACCGTATTTAGATGGGGTATCACCATGATGTTTGTCATAAACAAACGCTAACAGCTGGGTAGCAGTATTATATCTTGCAGAACCCCACTGATTAAGAAATGAGTATCCACCTGGTGTTATTGTAACTGTTGTTCCATCCATCCAATTATCTACTGTTTTTGCTATCTGGCTCCAAAAATCTATAGTCTCATAAGGACTCTTTTTGGCAACTGTTCTGTAGGCATCTTCAAATACTTGTCCATCTTTGTCATATAAATCATTAATTTCAGCCAAAATACATGTGGTACCTGCCCATACATCATTCCAGCAATGTGTCCAACAAGAAGGTGCATAATAGTCGAAATATTTCCATACTTGTTCTAGATAATGCTCGTCCTGCGTTGCTAAATAAAGCCATGATGCAGCCCAGCAATAGTCATCCTGCCATTTGGATGACGCATAATAACCTTTAGGTCCATCTGCGTTACATTCTTTAGTTTCACATCTCTCTGCAAATTCAAACAGCGCTTTTGCATACTTAAGGTTTTTTGCTGCATAGTCTGGATCTTCATCCTTGAAATTCATATAGTTTACTGCAAGCGAAGCTGCAGTTGCTGACACACAGTCAGTTGAAGGTAATTCTTCAGTAGCAAACCACCCTTTTCTGAACATTTCATCTATTTCAGGTGAATTCCAATAAGCATGGTCAATATCACCGTCACCTACTTGATAGCAAAGAGCTATTGCCTTGCCGTCAGCGTCCAAATATGTACACTTCATAAAATAATCATTAAAATATCTTAATATTGTTTTAGTATGAGTATCTTGTCCGGTAGCTTCATATTGATCTCTGAATTCATAGAAGCCCCATCCTACTGTTGATCCGGAATATGCTTCAGGCATACCGAATTTAACATGGTCACCCGCATCATGGAAACCACCAGCAACATCGAGTTTTCCATCTCCATCCGGATCTAGTATACTCTCATTTTTGCTAATGAAGCTATCTGACATATTGGTATTTGTAGAATCAAGCGGAAGCTCTGCATCGTATACGTGACAATCACTTCTCCACATATATTGACCATTTTCATCAACACCGGTACCACACATATTCGCATCGTAGAAATACTGAGAATACTGCAATGCTTTTGCATAGTTGAATTCCACATCAGCAGCATTAAGAGTCTGCGTGTTAACAGGAATAACTGCTGTAGCAAGGATAACTGCACTGGCAATCAAAGACCTTGCTTTTTTTGAAAAATCACTTCTCTTTTTCATCCTATCCCTTCCTTTCAAAAATTTGAGTAATTTGGCATGTTTAAATTGTGTTATTAAACACCTCCAATAACATTAGTTGTTTTATTAAAAATTGATGAGTAAAAAACTACTTAGTCACGCTAAAAATATAACTTCGGCTATAAAATCCGAAATAGTATTTCAGCTATTCCTTACTCAAAAAATATTTTACAAAATGGATTCCTGTAGATTAGTTTTGTAGAGATTGTTACGTTGATTAGGTACGACTAAAATATAAGTTTCTGCTATGGATAACGAAAAAATATTGTTTTTCAAAATATGAGAATAAGGTGTTATTTTTCGTTATCCCTTAGTACTTTACATTATTTAAATATTACTTCCCTCTAAAATAATATTAATACATTTTTGTTCATCATACAATTAATAAATTTATCATTTATTGTGATGACTTTATTCATTTTTTTGGATGCAACAATACTAGAAACTTTCTATGAAATAAAATTTGGCATGAGAAAAGATATAATTGAAAAGTTAGAATTTTACTGCTTCCATTCTGCCATTCTCAGCAAAACTGTAGTATTTTCCGCCACAAACAATTATATGATCAATAACTTTTATTGATATTGATTCCAACGCATTGCAAATAGTCCTGGTTGCTTCAATATCCGCCCTGGAAGGATTTAAACTTCCGCCCGGATGATTATGGGCAAGAATAACGCTGTTGGCTTTGTGCCTTATTGCAGCTTCAACTAGCAGCCTTGGGTACACAGGAGCTTCGTTAATTGTACCTTCATGAACCAGTTCAGAATAGTTGACTTTGTTTTGCGAATCCAGGCAAATAATATAAAATGCTTCATATGTCCGCCCTGCAAAGAGTGATACTGCATATTGGCCAGCTTTGGTAGAACTGTTCAGTTCAGGCTTTTCTCCCCACTTATCATTAAAATATCTTCTTGACAGTTGGGGTATTAGACTTAACAAAAACGCTGTACTTTCACCAACACCGGAAATTTGAGAAAGGTCCTTTGGGTCAGCCTCAAATACTCCAGATAATGACCCATACTTACTTAGAAGTTCGTGGGCCAGTTCATTAGTGTCTTTACGTGGAATTGAATAAAAAAGAAGCAGTTCTAAAACCTGATGAGGTTCAAAACTGTCTAGACCGTCCTTTAAAAATCTCATTTTTAATCTTTTTCTATGCCCTTCATGCATCAATTTATCCCTCCTAGCTATGAAAACAAATAGTTATTTTCTCATCATGCCTAAAAGGCATTCTTTATCAGGTTTATTTTTTCTACAGTCATAGTATCCTTTTCTTTCTTGACATACACTTCTACAACATCAAAACGAATATTTGCATCATACAATCTGTTTTGGCCAATAAAAATACTAGCCAGTTTTTTTATATTTTCCTGCTTTTTATAGTTTACAGCCTCACTTGGTAAACCGTACTCAAGAGTGCTTCGCGTCTTAACTTCAACGAAACAAATATAGTTGTTTTCCCGGGCAATTATGTCGATTTCTCCAAGCCTTTTATATCTAAAATTCATAGTTATTATGGAATAATTATGCTCCTTTAAATATTCTTCTGCTATTTTTTCACCTACAGTTCCCGCAGTTCTTTTATTGTTCAGCGTGTTTTCCATTTTTTATCTCCAAATCTTTTATCGATGTTACTTACAAATACTAGAATTTCCGCCACAACTTCATAAAGCTCCGGAGGAATTTCATCTCCTATTTTGAAATGACTTAGTGTACTTGCAAGTTCATCATTTTTATATATAGGTATATCGTTCTCTTTAGCTTTTTCAATTATCTTTTCTGCAATTTCCCCGCTCCCAAGACCGATTATCTCAGGTGCACGATTGCTTTGGGGCGAATACTTTAAAGCTGCGACCTGCTTTACCTTATCTTTCTTCTCTGGCATTTATATCACCCTGTATAATAGATTTTAAATCTTACAGTCTATTGATTGACTGCTCAAATCCAGTTCTTTTTTCATTGTCCGGTCAGCATTAATTACATTAATTCTCTCGTCAATAAGCCTGTATTTAGCATCTACCAGCTTATATCCTTTAGCACGCAGACTGTTATACAGTTCTATATAATTCTCTTTTATAAAGCTAATAATGGATTGATCTTCAACTCTAAGATTCAAACTTATATTTTTCTTGTTTACACTTATCAAAGAGTCGACTTGTCCTAAGTTCTGAGTATTTAGCGATACAAGTACTGAGGCATTTTGAGGATCAATCTTTTTCCCTCGGGAGCCTTTTTTTAGCACATACAACTCGCCTGTTGTATTCTTATCAAACATTTTCAGTGGTATTTGTATATACGTACTGTGATTGTTTAGCTCATTGATAAATTTTAGGTTGCCTTGCAGATTATCAATTTTATTTAGCAACTCATCCTTGTTGGCTGGATTTGAATGCTCTATTGCACTTTTTATTACATCAAGCTTTTCATACATTTCTTTATATACTTTTTTAATTTTAAGGTCCTCACCGGAAGTGCCTTCATCAACCTTCACGTAAAATTTGTCCAATACATCTTTCAGAGCCTTTTCATAATCAGCTTTTTCTAAAGGTTGTTTTGCAGGCATTTCATTTTTGACAAGAGCATCGGTAAGATTTGATTTTTCATTCAGTTTTTGAAATACATTTTTTAAAATACTGTCAATGAATTTGCCTTGAAATATATTTGATTTTTCAAAATTCTGCACATTCTCCTTTAGAAATAATACAGCCTTTTCCATTAACATTTTATTATCTGTAAGGTCAGGATTATCGCTAAAAACTTTTTTTGAATTTACATTAATAAACTCTATAAGTTTTTCTTTAATCTCAGGAATCGTTGGATCATTAAATACGGAAGAACTACCAGCGGTAACTGCTTTTTCTACCGTGTTTCTTATGAATTCCTGCTTTGTGGGGTAAGAATTTGTAGCGCTTTTTCCCTGATCAGGACTTTTAACTACAGAGGCTTCTTTCAAAGCATGACTTATTGACGTTATAACGTCTTTATCTGTTATTTCCGATAACGTCTTGAATGTATCTTGAAGCATTGGACTGATTTTTTGCTTTTCATCAATAATCTGATTTAAAAGGGCTATATTCTTTTCTTCTGGAATTATATTGTTTGCAATAAGATATGCAACTTTTTGAGGTGTTACGTTTTTAAAACTGATAATTGTATCCGCAATCTTCCCGAATACATCTTTATTCAAAGGCAGATCATTTTGTTTTATTTCTTTAGCAATCTCCATATTTTTTTTATCGGGCTTTATATCAAGCTCCAAGAGCTGTTTTTTCAAATTTGAATCTGTATTGCTTACAGATTTTTGATTATAATCGTTTCCCTTTACTGTTTCCAGCACTAACTGATTATTAGAGTTATTTTTAACAACAAAATCTACAGTATCCCCCTGTTCTATATCTAAAGAAGACAGAGAATTTGCACTAAAGGTAGTACCGTCAAATAGCTTTAGCATAAGTTCATTAGCTACAATATTGAGTACTTTTGCCCGTATAATATCTCCGACCGCAAGTCTTCCGAGGACGTCAGTCACATTGGCTGTACTAATATCCAAATTGCCAACAAATCCCTCAATTTTCATCCCTATCCCCCCCTCCAGGCTCAATAAAGTACTTTATCTATAAACAACAAAGTACCAATCTATATATTTTTTTGCAGAGCTTATTTTATGTATCGGACAAATTCCAATTTATTTTATAGCATGTTGCCTGAGGTATTATATGTTATTCCATAGATATGACTTGAATTTAATCTAAAAAACTCCTCCCATGGTAAAATAAAATCATAGGAGGAGCTTTCTTGTAGAGATGAAATTTTCAAACAATTAATTATTGTTTTGATATCAAAATAGTTTTATCCTTTGCATTCCAGCTAACTTCATAACCCAATACTTCTGATATAGCTCTTATTGGCACTAAGGTCCTATTGTCTTTAATTATTGGTTCCTGATCCAGATCCGAACCATTCTTAGGGTACATATAAGGATTTATAATAAAATTGTCTTCAAAAATAATATTTTTATCTTTATCAAAATAAGTACCATGCCCTGTAAATTGATATCCTGGTTGCGCTGTGTCTCCGATATAGTGTATATAACATCTATTATTAACTTGAAAAATATAGCCCTCTGTATTATTCCAAAACTCATTTATGTTAGTATATGATGTTTCTTTAAGCCCTTTTGAAATTACAATTACGTTATTTGCGTTATCCCATGAAACATTTTCACCAAGGGTTTCAGTTATAAATCTTAATGGAACCATAGTCCTACCGCTTTTCGGTTCAATATATGGTGCTACATCTAAAGCTTTATTCTCTCCATTAAAACTAGCAGTATTATTTCCAATCTGCATCTTAATTGATGTACTCTCGGCAAATGTATATGTAATAAAATTGAGTATTACAATAAAAAATACTACCAAAGATATAGTTTTTTTCATATAATCAGCCTCCTAGTCACTAAGCTGTAAAATTCTTTGTGAAGGTAGTTCTATGTATAGGACAAATTCCAAACTTTTTTATAGCATCTATATGTTCTTTTGTTCCATATCCTTTATGTTTACGAAATCCATAATCAGGATAAACAGAATCCATTTGATCTATATACCTGTCTCTTGTTACTTTAGCAATAATTGAAGCAGCTGCTATAGATATGCTCAGGGCATCACCTTTAATTATAGACTCCTGTTTGATTTTTAAACTATCAAGTTTTACAGCATCAATAAGCAGTATGTCAGGCTTTACTTTCAGTCCTTCAACTGCAATTTCCATTGCCATCTTTGTGGCATTAAGAATATTTAGCTCATCAATAACCTTTTCGTCAACTATACCTACATCATAGGCTATTGCTTTTTCCGTAATAATAGAATATAGCTCTTCTCTTTGTTTTTCACTTAGTTTTTTAGAATCGTTAAGGCCATTTATGAAAACATTTTCAGGAAGTATCACAGCAGCAGCTACTACAGGACCTGCTAATGGCCCTCTTCCTGCTTCATCAATACCTGCAATAAACTTTGCACCCATAACATATGCTTCTTTTTCAAAACGGCACATGTCTTCAAATCTTTTTAACTCTTTTTCAAGAGCCTGCTTTCTCTTTTCGTATTTTAGCACAAGTTTATCAATTTTAGCTCCATACTCTTCCTTAAACCCATATAGCTTTTCTAAAGCCGTTTCAATAGTCATTTCGCTTAATAAGCCTTCTATTTGTTTTAAAGTGAGCTTTTTAGCCGTTTCCGCCATTTCCTGAGTCCTCCGGTTTTTCCAATGTTATCTTGCCAATCTTACCTCCACGCAGTTCATCTAATACAATGGCAGAAATTCTGCTCATATCGATTTCACCGCCAGATATTATACAACCTCTGTTCTTTCCTGCAATTTCAAGCAGTTCAAGCCCGGTTTTACCTTCAATTGAAGTTAGTTTATATCTTTCCATCAGATTTTTAGGATAGAGTCTAACCAGCTTTTCAAACAGCGTTGATGCAAGTTCAACAGTATCGAGTATATCGTCTTTTATTGCACCTGTTATTGCAAGATTTAGACCGACTTCAATATCTTCAAATTTGGGCCATAATATCCCCGGTGTATCTAAAAGCTGTATCTGGTCGTTAACGTTTATCCACTGCTTTCCTCTAGTAACACCAGGTCTATCTCCCGTAACGGCACTTGCCTTGCCTGCAATCTTATTTATAAGAGAAGATTTCCCGACGTTTGGGATACCGACAATCATTGTCTTTATCGGCCTTGAAATCCTACCTTTAAGCTTGTCCCTTTCGATTTTATCCTTCATGAGGTTTTGCATTTGACCCTTAAGCTGATTTATGTTCTTACCTTTAATGGAATCAATAAAAATATTGGCATAACCCTTTGAGTTATACCACTTACTCCAGCTGTTACAAACCTTTTCATCTGCTAAATCTGACTTGTTTAAAACAATTATTTTGGGCTTATTTTTAAATATATCATCAAAGTCTGGATTCTTGCTGCTTATCGGAATTCTTGCATCCAACAGCTCAATTACTACATCCACTAACTTCATATTATCGTTTAGAATTTTTCTGGTCTTTGCCATATGACCAGGATACCACTGAATATTCATTTTTACCTCCAATTTAGTTATGCCTTCTGTCGCTTGACGTTCCAAAACCCTTACATTATTAGCACTAAGGAATTTATTAACGCCAAAAGTCAATCGTAAATGCTTCCGAACTCTTTAAGCGGCCTTATCCTGAACACCGCTTTACCTTTGATTTTTTCAATGTCAACAAAACCAATTTGCCTGCTATCCTTACTATTTTCTCTATTATCACCCATAACAAAAACTTTATTCTCGGGAACAGTACATGGAATTTCAAAATTCTGCTTCCTTGTAATCCCCTTAATATAATTCTCTTCCTGTATTATTCCGTTTACGTATACCTTATCGTCAATTATATCTATTTTATCTCCTGGTAATCCTATAACTCTTTTAATATAATCAACTTCATTTTTTGGTGGAATCAATGATTGCAAAAGAGGTATATTCTTTGTGATAGGAATATAGCCAATATCTCCTTGAATAACCTCAAATATAACTATGTCACCCCTCTTTGGCGATCCTAACGCATATCCTATTTTATCAACAAACAAAACTTGATGATTATAAAGGGTATTCTCCATAGACTGTCCTTGTACTATTACCCATTCAAAAACAAATGCTCTAAGCATAAGGGCTATAATTACAGAAACAACAATTACCAAAAGCCATTTTAGAAGTTCTTTTGTAAAATTGGGCTTTTCATTTTCATAGTTCACACCAAACTTCTTCTCAAGTTCTTTATCGTATGCCTTATCTTGATTTTCAGGATTTTTATTAAACTCCATAAGTTACAACCCTATTCTCTATATAGTTTATTGCTGCGTGCATTACTAAATTAGAATACTTATCCTTCCCAAAAAATATGTAATATCAAAAATGTATTCTTATGAACTTTATTATAACACCTTATTGGTTAATATAAAAGAACCTATTTTAGCTATGATTAAAGCAAACGCTTTTTCAAAAAGCAGTGTGTAAATTTCATTAATATAACAAAAAGGGACCTAAAGTCCCTTTTCTTGTATTAGTTATTAACCTAATCTTGTTTTTACCTTTGCAGCTTTTCCTACTCTGTCTCTCAAGTAATAGAGCTTTGCTCTTCTTACTTTACCTTTTCTAATAGTTTCAACATGATCCACATTTGGTGAGTGAACCGGGAAGATTCTCTCAACTCCTACTCCGTAAGAAACCCTTCTTACTGTAAAAGTTTCTTTCAGGCCGGCACCTTTCAATCTAATAACAGTACCTTCGAAAACCTGAATTCTTTCCCTATTGCCTTCTTTAATCTTAACGTGTACTTTTACGTAATCACCGATTTCAAGTTTAGGCTTTTCAGCTTTTAACTGTTCTTGCTCAATTGCTTTAATTATATCCATGCTTTGTCATCCTCCCTCCTGCCTAGACGTTCTTGTATTTTAACAGCGGACCGTCCGTATTTCCACAAGTCAGAATTATACCACAGATATTTTGCCTTGTAAATATTTTTTTACTTTTTTATAAAATTTTATAAATTGCAAGTTAAAGTGACGGTAAAATTTTGGTAAACTTGTATAATGCAAACTATTGGCACTATTGTTC
>NZ_JH556658.1:992608-1065252 GCF_000179595.2 Acetivibrio cellulolyticus CD2
AGGGATTCGAAATATAAAATAATTGAAATCTATGAAAAACTAAATATACTTGAGAAAAAAAGTGATAGTGGGGATGCTCAATATGTCAAATCAATTTTATAAATATCTTACTGAATATAAATTGCAAGTTAAAGTGACGGTAAAATTTTGGTAAACTTGTATAATGCAAACTATTGGCACTATTGTTCGGGATGTCAAGGGCAAAGCCGGAGACCCTTTACATCCATTGCACTATCATCCTTTTGTTCCCGGTCTGTTATGACAGACCGGCTGCCTTCTGGCGAGGACAGGGCTTGGGACAGAGTCCCAAGGTTTTAACTTGCAGCCATATCAATTGCAGACTTATATGCTAATATTCGTCTTGGATAGTTATTTATCCATGTTTCTATCCATTTTATCGTCTTTTTACTTATTCTCCCTATATCTGTTCCTTTTGGTATAAATCGGCGTATTAGCTTGTTTGTATTTTCGTTTGTGCCTCTTTCCCAGGAGCTATATGGATGTGCATAATATAGTTTCACCCTTTTATCTTTTCCAGCCCTCACAGACCGTTCTATGCCTTCATAATCAAGAAATTCACTACCATTATCCACTGTTATTGTTTTGAATTTATCCTTAAATGATTTACCATATTTCTTCTCCAAACAATCTAGTGCTGCTACTACTGATTCTTGTGTCTTTGATGGCATTTTGATTATTATTTCCTCGCGTATACTTCTCTCACTTAAAACCCAGTAATACTGCACCTTTCCCTTCACGTTTCCCAACAACACAGTCCATTTCCCAATGTCCATATTCCTCGCGCTTATCAATCTCTGTAGGCCTTTCTTCAATGCTTGTTCCTTTAAGATTTTTATGCGGTATCTTTATTTTCTTATAGTCTCTCTTTTTGCCAGCTTTTTTCACTGGAAGATCTATATTTGTAAGGTTTAAGAACACATCTCCTCGATCTATATAGTTATATACTGTCTTTGTACATATTTGGGTCTCAAACTCTAAGCCTTTCGCTTCTATCTCTCCTATCACTGCATCTGGGGAATACTTTTCTTTTACAATCTTTTTTTCTATGTGTTTGACTAATTTGTGGTCTTTACCTATCTTTAATCCAGGTCCTTTGTTCCTTGCATTCTCATAATATATTCGTTGCCCTACATCTGCACAATATTCTTCTCTGTAAGTCAAATCAGAGTTCACAAGCTTTATCTTTCCCCTCGATATTTCTCTTTCTATTGTTCTGATACCTCTTTGCATGCGCTGTGCTATTTCATAAGGTTTTAATCCCTCTTTTAACAATATTTCAATACTATATCTTTCTCTTGCT
Source organism: Acetivibrio cellulolyticus CD2 (assembly GCF_000179595.2). NCBI lineage: Bacteria > Bacillati > Bacillota > Clostridia > Acetivibrionales > Acetivibrionaceae > Acetivibrio > Acetivibrio cellulolyticus. Next base: position 993,930 of record NZ_JH556658.1, read on the forward strand.
TTTAGGTGTTTATATTTTTTTGTTTTTGCGGTATTATTAATCTGGCTCATGGTTTTCTCCTTTGTTTGTTTTTCGTGGTTGCTAAACATTATACAATGGATTTTACCATGAGTCTCAATTTTTTGCTTCTTCCGTCACTTTATTTTACAACTTACCTTTTTTATAAAATTTATAAAATTGTTTAAATAGGTAATCACTTAATTTGCCTAGTTATTAGCTCATTTGGAAGGTTTTATATCTATGACAACTATTTCGGGATTATTAAATATTCTCAGCGGAATCTTACTATTCCCCAAACCTCTGCTCACAACTAATTTAACGCCATTTTCTGAATAAACACCTTTATAATATTTAGGGAAAAACCCCTGACCAGGCGCATATACACCGCCTATAAAAGGAATATCGAATTGACCGCCATGTGCATGACCGGACAAAACCAAGTCAACGTTATAGTTACAATAATATCTCGAGAAATCTTCAGGAAAATGAGAGAGAACAATCTTAAAATTACTGCTCTTTTCAAACTCTATTAGCTTCTTTTCTGCAGTTTTAACACGGGCAATTGATTTATCCAATCCAATTATATCAATTTTCTCACCGTTAGCTATTATGTATTTAGTAGCACAATTTAAAACTTCAATGTCTACCTTTCTTAACATCTTAAATATTGACTCAGATTTTCCAGATCTATATTCATGATTTCCAGGAATAAAATAAACCTGTGCAAATTTATTCAATTCACTTAACGTGTTAACACTTGCTGTAAAATCCTTAGTATTCCAGTTGACCAAGTCTCCAGTAAACACTATGATATCAGGCTCTTGCTGCTTTACTTTATCAATTAATATTTTATTACCTTTTCCAAATTGTTTATCATGTAAATCAGACAAATGAACTATTCTAACCTGTCTCGAGATTTTCGATGACTCAATTTCAAAATTTGAAACCCCTATTAAGTTGTTTTGGACAATGCAAAACACAATAAATCCGACTATTATAGTAATTATAATTATGCTTTTTTTCTTTAACATTCAATTTACTCCAATTGATATATATACGATTAAATTTCAAACTAGCTCCCTTTAGAATTGAGATTTTCCCCACCAATCGGGAATTAATTCTTTCAGCTTGACTGTTTTCCTCTCTCTGAGATCAACAAGAATTTCTATTTCAGAACTGTCTTTATCCAATTGCATCATATATTCTCTGCATGCTCCGCATGGAGACCCTACACTTCCGTCTTCCATAACAGCCACTACTTTGTCTATCTGACTTTCACCATGTGTTATCATATTGGCAATGGCATTTCGTTCGGCACACATTCCTAATGTTGAAGCTGTATCAATGCAAACTCCCACATAAATATTTCCATTCCTGCTAAGAATAGCACTTGCAACTCCACCCGCCATAATAAATGGTGAAATAGTTCTTGGATTGAGAACTTCCCTTGCTTTATCGTACAATTCCTGCCAAATATCCTTTTCCATATTATCCTCTCCTCCATCAAAATTGCCGCAGCAAACTAATGTATTTATCTGTCTGAACCAAGCTAAACTCACCATGTCCAGCTTTTTCAATCACTTTCAAACTACTGCCCTTTATAGTATCATGAAGTAAAGAAGCAGATTTTTTCATTATAGACAACTCTTTTTCTCCAACTATTATTAATGTTTTAGATTTTATATTGCATGCAGTTGAAGGGATTGAATAGTTTCCATTACTTAAGCTTATGTTAATTAACGATTCCTTGGATATTTTTAGGCTATCCTTAAAATACTCATCAAACAAATCATCTGGTATTTTGAGCGATTTGGCCTGTAACTTTGCAAACCATCTTCTTTTTATTAGTCCATAGCATAAATTAAACATTGGCACAGTTAAGGCTGTTGTAGATTTAATTGGATAGACTAATGCACTTTCAATGACAGCATTCTCAGCAATAGAAAATTCCCTTGATAATACTTCTACAACAATTTGTGCACCAATAGAAAGACCAGCAAGTAAAAAAACTTTTCCATTACAACTCTTTTTTATATATTCAATAACTTGTTCTGCCGATTTTTGTATACTTATAAAAGTAGTATCTCCAGCCTCTCCATGCCCATCAATAATTGGTGCGACTATAAAGTAATCATTTTTCAATGCCTCAATGTGTCGTTTCCATGACCACCATGACAAGCCGCCCCCATGTATAAAAACAATGGTTGGCATATTTTTATTTCCAAATTCCTTAAAAATCATTATGTATCTCCTTAAAATACCCGTATATAGAACAATTAACTATTCTTATACAATTAATTCAAACTTCAACATTCATGTCAATTAAAATTAATGTTTCAATAATCCTATCATATTTTGCCATAAAGTTGAACAAAGTACAAGCTGCATGATAACTGCACATTAATGCTCCCTTGACAATAACCTCAACATGAGCTGCACCAGGGTGATATGCACTCCCATGGAAATATTATCTAATGCACAATATTAATTTTACGGTACACTATCTGCCTCAAAACAAACTGGAATAGAATATTCCCTTATTGAAGGCTTATAAATAAAATTGAGGTAGTCACTTATATCCTTAATTTCAACTTCAAATGACACCTCAATAAACTTTGTTTGACCAGGTTCAATAGTCAGTGTTTCATTAGAAATGCAGTTAACAATTTTATATTGGCTATCCCTTAATTTAAAGTCCTTCGAAAAATCTATACTAATCGGTGTAGAGTCAACATTTTTAAATTTTAAACCAAATCTCACCAAATCTTTATTGGCCTCCAAACTTTTACACGAACGATTGCCAGGAACAATTTGGATTTCAATTTTGTCTGTTAATACCGAGTTTTCGCTAAAATATGGCACCTGCAATATCTCAACTCTTTTACTTTCAGAATTCCAAGTTGTTTTAGCATCAATATAATCCGTAAAGTCTTTGACAGGAACATAAGCTGTATTGTCAACAGTTATAATAGGTTTATCGGTTTCAAATTGTTTTCCATTTATCCAAACAGCAAACGATGCCTTCTGAACGTTTATTATATCCTCTGCATAAGCAATACCAAATGATATAATACACCCTATCAGTAAACCTGCAATAAATTTCTTCATATGAATTCCCCCTTTAATTGTCTCTAAAAAGAATTATAGCATTTTTCACAAGTAGAAACAGAATAAACTGTAAATAGTACCAATTATTTTTCGGAAGTTTAGTAAAACGATGAACATACAGATACTAAAGGATTGTCAAGAAAATACAATGTTATTGGATGGAGGGCTGAAGGAGCGGACTATTTAATGGAAGTATTAGATGGCAGTTTTAACAGTATAGAGGAAGCAGCTAAAATAGCAAAGTCTGTAATTAAAACAAAATAGATTATAAATCGAGCGGTATAGATAATTGAAACCATACCGCTTGGTTATTTAAAAAAATATTTAAGCGTTGAGATGATTATATGAATTTATTATATAATTAGGTTATCAGTTATCATTAGGAGGTGATACAAATCAACTAAGTACTGCGATTTGTAGAAAGTAAGTTGTCTAGAAGTATTTTGTTATAAAAAAGGGAGAGTGAAACGTATGAAAAAGCGCAATACATTTTTTAATACCGGAAGAAAAATTATTGGGGTTTTGATTTCTGCCCTAATTACAACTTCGGTTATAACCACACCTATTTGGGCTGAGAATTTTGAAATTGGAGATGTAAATCAGGATAATAAAGTAAACTCTATCGATATGGCAACCTTAAGAGGGTATTTGATAGGTATGGAAGGTTTTTCATTGATTGGTGAGCGAAAATATGAAGCTGATGTTAATGGAGATGATTCAATTAACTCTATAGATTTAGCTTATATTAGGCAACTTCTTTTGGGTAATATCACCAAATTACCCAAAGCAACTAATTTGCCAGATCAGACACAAACACCAATAGTAACACCTACACAAACAAGAACACCTAAACCACCGATAGGGACACCTACATCCCCTCCACCAGCAACACCTACATCAGCTCAAACATATACACCACCAGCTCAAACATATACACCAGTCAAAACTCCAGCACCAACACCAAATTACATATTGCCAGAACCTTCACAACATCCTGATAAATTGGGAACGAAAGTTTATAGTGACGTTAATAATTTAGAAACATCTTATTTAAATACTTCAGTATCATTTAAAGTATTCCTTTTTGACAGTTCGAATAATCCATTAGCTGGGAAAACCGTCAGTTGGAATTGGGACCCAAATTTGGGTGAGGAACCTGAAAAGAAAGAAAGTGCTGTGACTGATTCAAGCGGAGCTGCAGTTTTTACAATAACTCAAAATTTTGATGAGAATATCGATTATAAATGGTGGAAAAGATTTATAAATCTTTATTTTGATGGAGATGAGGAGTATAATGCTTCAGTTTATCAAAAATTGGTGATAGTTTCAAACAACGGTTTACCTAGTGGTCAGCCCAAACCATTACCCTCACCTACCCTAGATCCTGATAAATCGAATACAAACATTAATGTTTCTCAAGATGAAAAAGCTTCATTTGGTAGCTTTACACAAACATCTACGTTTTCTGTAAAGCTTGTTAACGATAATGGAGAACCAATTGCAGGAAAGACAGTAAAATGGGTAGATCATGGATATATAGCAGCTCTTACTCGTATAGTAGATTCTGCTGTTACCGATTCAAATGGTGTTGCAGTTTTTTCATTTAGCCAAACTATGCCTGAAGATTGGCCATTTAATGGGTACATGGACGTTTATATAAACCTTTGTTATGAAGGAGATGACACATACAATCCATCTGTATATTATACAAAGATAACTGCTTTATATCGATATCAACGTAATTAATACCGAAACGTAGTTTGAAAAAGCTCCGGTAGCTGTTAATGCACCGGAGTTTTTCTATTGCAGAATTTCAGTATTCATTTAACATATCCAATTCTGATTTAGTTGTATAAATGGTAAAATTAGTGTATATTTATAAAATAAATAAAAAGAAATAGTTAAACTTTTGTTGCTAATTTATATCACAGCCAAAACAAAGTTAATTGAGGGGATGAAAATTATGAAGAGAAAGTCTAAAAAACAGTTGAAACAATCGCTATTTACCGCAAGTTTAATTATTAGCACATTGGCTTTTAATGCTTGTTTAAGTTTCGGAGAAACTATAACTCCGACGTTATCTACAACACCTTCTTCGCAGGAATCTTTTGAAAATATTAATAAAGTAGTCTTAGAAATTGGAAGCTCAAAAATGTCTGTATTTAAATTGTGTGAGAAAACACCTGAATTTAAAGATATAGATAGTTCTCCAAAAATTGTTCCGCTTATAAAGGACGGAAGAACCTTACTGCCGCTTCGTTCAATTGTTGAAACATTTGGTGGTAATGTTTCCTGGAATTCTAATGACAACTGTACACAAATTAATATTAATAATAAGGAACTTCTTTTTTACCCCGGTAAGAAAAATTTTAAAATAAATGGCGAATCGAAGGAGCTCCTTGTTTCACCGGAAATCATAAATGGTCGGACTTATTTACCACTAAGAGACTTTTCAGAAAATACAGGATTCGTTGTTAATTGGAAGCCAGCAGATAAGCAAAATCCAACTTCCAAGGTAGAGATTGTAAAACCTTTTACAGGTCTTTACCCAGCTTGTAGTAACGATTCTGATGGAGTTAAATGGGGTTTTATTGACAGCACGGGAGCATTTATAATAACCCCTGAATATAATGAAATATCTGAGTTTAATTTATATGGAATTGCAGCAGTAAAAACAGATGATGGGATTTCCTTTATTGATTCAAAGGGAAACCTATTGGCAAAGCCGGTATTATCCAATAATTCATATTATTATGGTGTGTTTTACGACGTAGCTAATGGAAATAACTTTATTATTAATGGCAGCAATAATATAAATTATGTTTATAGCCCGGATGGAAACCTGATTCTTGAAACGAAAATGAACATACAAAGTATATATGACAAACTAATTTCATTTAGTGATTTTATTGAAGATGAATACTTATATGGGTTTATAGATTTCAATGGAAATATTATTGTCAGTGCCAAATACAGTTATGTTAGTTCCACTGAAAATGGAGTTTATTATGGCAGCTCCGGATATGAAAACGGAAATGTCGAAACTTATTTTAACAGATATGGGGATATCATTCCTGCTCCGAAAACCAGCTCAAATTCATACGAACTGGATTATTCCGATGGAATGGCAAATTATCAGGATCCCAAAACAAAATTATATGGGTATAAAAACACTTCCGGTGAAATAGTAATTAAACCCCAATTTACATCTGCAGATAGCTTTATTGATGGCTTTGCTTATGCGACAGTTGAAACCGGCCAATATTCTGAAAAAGGCATAATCATAAATAAAAAAGGCAATGTAGTTTTTGAATGCGATGGATACGATTATTATACCAATTTAGGCAATGGATTGTTTACAAGTGGTAGAATAGAAAAGAGTATTATAGATGCAAAAACCGGAAAAAGTTTTCCCTCCCCTATTTTTGATGTTGAGAAACTGAATGAAAATATTATATGCGTTTCAGAAATGGATAAAACATACTTTATAGATAGTAATATGAGCAAAATTAACACATTGCCTACTTTTGAAGGAATGGGCAATGCCTGGATCAATGGGGATATTTTAAAAGTATCTACAAATAAAGTTGCAGGTTATTTTAAAAAGGACGGAAGTGCAATTTGGACTCGTCCGGAATCAATTTTGAATCTTGGAAATGGAATAAAACTTCATTACAAAGTAAGAACTTATGGTGTAAATGATTGGTCATATTTAAGTAGTAACCCTGTTATAGAAGGAATTAGTGACAAAAAGGTGGAGGAAAAAATAAATTCCAAGCTGAAAGAAATGTTCCCCACAGAAAATTTGGTAAACACTGGTGAGTTTGACGGAGAAACATATTGGGAAACCACAGATGTGTCAATAACAGATGACACATCAATTCTGAATAATAATATCCTTGTTATTGGAAAAGATACATATATATATAGCGGCGGCGCACATGGTTATGGTGCAACTGAGTATATACATATAAATTTAAAGACAGGGTATATATTTACTTTAGATGATTTATTGAAAAAGGACTCCGGCTTTGAAGAATTCGTTTCTGGTTATTTGTCAAAGAGGACAGGTTTTGAAGAAGGTAGGTTTTCGTTTGAGGACTTTGATAAAACCTCTAGTTTTAAATTAAATAAGGACTATTTGGAGCTTGCATTTCCAAATTTCAATTATTCTTATAATGATATATATAAAATTCCTTATAGTAAGATTATGAGCTTTATAGATACAAATAGCGTTTTGTGGAACAGCTTTGACAAGAACACAGACAGTATTTTGGTTGACGATGGAATTAACCAAGAAGAGGTCACGAACTTGATAACTAAATATGAAAATAAGTTTGTCGAAGCAGTAAATAGTAATAATTTTGATGTATTAAAAGATGTTCTTATACCAAACAGCAGTTTGTATGAATCACAAAAGGCCCTCATTCCTGAATTAAATAAGAAGGGCATAAAGGAAAAGCTTAATACGTTCAAAATCGAAGAGATCATATATGATGAAAATAATCAGATTAAAGTTACTGTAAGTGAAAACATTGGTATTTCAACGAATGGTGGTGCCTTTAAAGCTAAGGATTATTTATGGTCATATAAAATAGCTAGAAATAAGGACGGAGATTTAAAGATGTATTATATTGAAAATGCTAACAAATAACTTGGCTGCGTATTAAAAGATTTATCAAAGCACATATGTTCACCTTTATCTTGTAGGTCGCAAAAATCCTATCCGGAATATTGCGACCTACAGTTATACTATTTTAGTCAACTCTTACCATACTTTTCTTCAAATATGTCTTTATAATTGTAACCCAAACCAAGCTTTCCATCTTGGATTATCATATTAGCTGATATACGACCGGATTCATAAATAGTTGGTAGTCCACTTCCAGGATGTGTACCCCCTCCAACCAGGTAGCAGTTTTTAAATTCCTCAAATTTATTATGAGGTCTGAAACAAAGCATCTGACTTAACTTATGGCTCAAATTAAAGGTAGCACCCCTATAAACTCCGTAATCCTTCTCCCAATCCAATGGAGTGATGATCTTTTCTACCTCTATGTGCTCTTCGATATCTTTAAGTTCAGTCTTCTCCTTAATTTTATCAAGTACCATTCTCCTAAATTTGTCCTTTTCCGCTTCCCAATCTATTTTGCTGGAGTTGTTTGGCACAGGTACCAAAACATATATTGCCGATTTCCCTTCCGGTGCAAGCGTAGGATCAATAGCTGACGCATTTTGAATGTACAATGAATGATCAACGGAAATAATCTTTTTATTTGCAATTTCTTTTACATTAATTTCATAATCATCTGCAAATATAATATTATGATGTGGTATATCATATTTTTTATTGACTCCAAGATAAAGCATGAAGGTAGAACAGGAATAATCGCGAGACGCTAAATCTTGATCTGTATACTTTTTTCGGTGCTCTCCTTTAACAATACTTGTCATTGCGTGGGCAAAGTCTGCATTTATAATTACATAGTCCGACATAACCTTTTCGCCGTTTTCAAGGATCACACCTTTAGCCGTTCCGTTTTCCACTATTACTTCCTTGACAGGAGTTGATAAATGAATACTTCCGCCATCTTCCTGAACAATATGCCCCATGGCTTCGGAAATTTTGTTCAAACCACCGATAGTATGAAATATCCCACGGCTGTGTTCGATATATGAAAGAATGGTAAAAGCAGCAGGACATTCCCACGGTGACATTCCAAGGTATTTAGACTGAAATGTCAGGGCAATTCTTAAATCCTTATGTTTAAAATAGCTTGAAAGTTTTCCATATAAAGTGTTGCCCAGGTCAAACTTTGGTATGGCTTTTATAAAAGTAGGTCTTGCCAGATGAAGTATACTGTCATATGGAATCTTCAAGCAATTAAAAAGTCTGTCAAACTTGTACTTTTCCTTTTCAATGAAAGAGTCATACCCCTTTGCATCCCCTGGAAACAGTTTTTCAATCTGTTCTCTCATCGAATCTCTATCCTTGGTAGGATAAAAATCAACTTTTCCTTTAAACCTCAATCTGTAAAAAGGATCAATCTCTTTTATCTCAACATAATCTTCAAGTTTTCTTCCGGTAAAACGAAATACATCCCGTAAAACTTCTGGAAGCATTAAAAAAGTCGGTCCAATATCAAAGGTATAATCCCCCATTTTTATACTGCCGTTTCTTCCACCAATATAGCTATTCTTCTCAAATATTTGAACATCAAACCCATTATTTGAAAGTAACATTCCTGCAGTTAGTCCACCAGGGCCAGCCCCAACAATTATAACTTTTTTCCTCAAAATCTCAACCCCTTAATTTTTATATTCATTTATACCAACTTTATCGGATAAATCACAAAATTCGATATCACCTTTTTTTGTAAGCTGTTTTTCCGCATCTTGAATACTCCAGGTGATTTATATAACTAACAAAAGGTGATTCTTATGAAAATCCAAGTCTTAACTGTCACAATCTATATTTTTTACAGTAAACCTAAGATTTTTCCACTATAAAACTCAAACGGTATACAGAAATTTAGTTTATTCTAAATCGCAACATCTGGTCTCCAAAATTGGATGCCTTTTTTATATTTAAGGCATCACTATTTTTATGTAAACAAATTTCTATCTCATTTTTGCAGACTTTTTGCATTTTATGTGATATTATTTTTTAAGCGAATACTTTAAAATGTCATTTTGGCTTTTATAGTACAAACATATTTTATGTAATAAAAAACGAGGAGAGTCTTTGTATGAAAAATGTAACAAAAAGAGCATTAGCTATTGTATTTTTATTTGTGGTAATGTGTAATTTAAGTTTTTTTGTCTCTGCAGCATCATATCCATCAACATCAGCTACATATAACATCTACAATCTGGTACGTAACTCATCTGCATCTGGCGGATGTTCTAAAATGATTCCACAAGGTATTACTTTTGCAGGTGATTACCTTTTGATTTCTGCGTATTGTGGAGATGACGTTCCACATAATTCAGTTATATATGTATTTAAAGAAAGTGATAAATCTTATTATGGAACAATCAAATTACCTGGTACTGAACATGTAGGCGGTATTGCTTATGACTGTGACAGAAGTGGTAACGTCTGGGTTTCAAATGGAAATTCTGTTGGATGTTTTAAATATTCTAAACTTGCAGATTGTAAAGGCAAAGTTTTAAGTGTTTCATATAATAGAGTGGCAAATTTGAGCTATACTGCCTCAACTATGTGTTATGATGCTGTGAACAATTATCTTTGGATCGCGCAATTTTCTGAAAATGACTCTTCAAAATCGTTTGCACGTTGCTATGCTGTAAATGATAAGACAACAAGTACTCCAACACTGCCATATCAGTTTGAGATTTCAGTTCCTCTGAAAACACAGGGAATTTCAGTTAGAGGAAATAGAATGATGATTTCATCATCATATGGAAGAAATAATGATTCTAAGTTGTATTCATACACTTGGAATCAGACTTCAAAGACAAAAACACTGAAGAGCACTACAATCCTTCCCCCATTGTCAGAAGGTGTTGTAATGGGTTCGACTTACGCATATGTTGTCTATGAATCTGTAGCACCAAAGTACTACGATACTTGTTCATATCCTGTAAAATATTTTGCTTCTTATGTTATTTCAAAATTTGGAATATAATTTTTATAAATGATTAGAGTATTAAACCACTGCATTGAATCTTAATTCTGAAAAATAATATTGATAAAGCTTCCTGGAAAATTCCCAGGAAGCTTTTACACCTTTCATTTTACTCCTTTATTATTGCTTTTCTTGTAAGTAAGTAAATAGCTATGGAAAATAATATGCCTAAAACTGCAAAACTAAATACAGCTAAATATGGATTTTGACTTTGCAAACCAAGAGCACTTGCGAAGATCTCACCAATGTTGATATTAAGTGCAGCTAACAGTATCTGATTAATATTAGCTGAGAATACTACAAGCATTGCTGGTACTATTGAGATTAAAACCTTTAACTTTTTATTGCTTCTGTAGTAACACAGCGATACTAAAATTCCAAATATGAACACTGCACTGTAAACTGCAAACTGCCAAATAACTGTTCCGAACAAAGTTTGGATATTATTTGATTGCATCCAACCTTCTCTCAATCCTCTAAAGTTTCCATATATCATATCAAAAATAGTTGGACAATTTATAAAGATATTATATACCCTATTTATTATCAAATCTATGAGTGACATGGCCAAAGTAATCGGGAAAACTCCAATTAACAAACCCTTAACAAAAACTTTTCTTGAAACGTTGTTTGCCTGCATTAATTTAAAATTACTTTTAAAAGAATTGAGCCCGGCGACCAGCAAAAATATTATTGTTGAAACTTCAAGGCCGGAACTTGAACTTCCCTCAATAGTTCTGGTTAATACTCCTAAAAATACTATTACAGTTATGAATATTGCATAGAATATCATAATTGAATTTATTGTATTAAATATTTGGTATTTGGCAACTTTTAATTCTTTCATTACTTTTTCCCCCCTGCACCTGTTAAATGTATAAACAGTTTCTGTAATTCCACTTTAGTAATCTCAAGATTTAATTTTTTGACATTTTCCTTATCGTTGTCCGTCATTTTTCCAAGTATAGTTGCTGATTTAAATGAAGCCATGTTATCAATATTTATACAGTTTTTCTCTGCAATGTATTTATCAATTTCCGCTGAGGCTCCAGACACGCAATAGGCAGATTTCAGCAAGTTTTCAGTACTGTCATCAATTGCAATTTTTCTGTCGTTTATAATTATTACCCTCTCCAATATATTCGAAATTTCCTCAATAATGTGAGTAGAGAGTATGATTGTTTTTGGGTCTTCCATGTAATTTGACAGCAATTCTTTGTAGAATAAATCTCTATGATTTGCATCAAGTCCTAAAACCGGTTCATCAAATATTATAATCCTTGAGTTTGATGCCATAGCAGTAATCAACTTAGCTATAGATTTATAGCCGGTTGAGAGCTCCCTCAATTTTTTATCCGGAGCAAGTTCAAACTTTTTACATAGAACTGTTGCATACTCTATATCAAAAGTCGGATAAAACTCTTTTGTCCAGTAGAAAATGTCTTTCACCTTCATATTTCCGGGATAAAGGTCTTGCTCCGTCATATAATATATTTGCTCTATGGCTTTATCATTCTCTACTACACTTTTCCCGTCAACAGTTATTTCTCCTTCAGTAGGAAACAGGCGGTTTGTCATAAGGTTTAGAAGAGTGCTTTTTCCTGCACCGTTTCTGCCAAGCAAACCATATATTTTATCAGGTTCTATTTTGATTGATATATTGTCTAAAGCGCAAACCCTTCCATAATACTTTGTAATATTTTTTACCTTAATTGCACCCATTATTGTTTACTCCTCTCCAACATTTTATTTATTTCATCTATTCCTATATCAAGCTTTTTTGCTTCTGCTATAAGGCTTTCCACGTAGTTATCATAAAAGTTTTTCCTGCGTTTCTCCAAAAGCTTTTCCTTAGCTCCTTTACACACAAACATGCCTATTCCTCGCTTTTTATAAATTATTTCACCATCTACAAGTATATTAAATCCCTTTGCTACCGTAGCAGGATTAATTTTATAGTTAATAGATACTTCTGTAGTAGATGGTATCTGCGATTCCTCTTGAAATACACCTTTTATAATGTTATCCTCAACTGCCTGGGCCAATTGAAGATATATCGGAATCTCACTGTTAAAATCCAAGTTCAAACCTATCACCTCCATTTGTTACTGTGTTCATTACTTATGTAATTAACTATACAACAAATTAAGATACTTGTCAATTGACAATTGGTAATGTTTTTGATATGCATAACAGCAAAAAAGCCAGAACTATTAATTCCGGCAATTGATTCCACAAAAATTTATTTTCAACAATTCAATCATATTTGTAACAATTCAAGAAATAACAAAATTCGTCGGTAAATGAACGATTTTGCCTATTTCATTTGATGATTCACCTAATTTTATTACTTTCTCCCCCTATAAAGATATTCTGTCCTGTGACTTCGAGACAATCTCATCTACAATGGAATTATAATCTTAAAAATTGTATATTTACCAAATTCACTCTCACACGTAATTTTACCATTAAATTTCATGTTAACAATATTTCTTACTACACTAAGACCTAAACCTGTTCCTCCAGAATTTCTTCTTGTCGTAAAAAAAGGTTCAAAAATATTTTCCAGCACCTCAGGTTTTATGCCCTTTCCATCATCTTTATATATTAAATAGAACATTTTGTTCTCCACAAAAAAATTTATAGAGATTAGACCTTCATCATTTAAATCATATCCATGGTTAAGTGAATTCATAACAAGGTTTGTAAATACTTGTGAAAACTCACCCGGATAACCACAAATCTCTAAGCTTTCATCTCCATCAATGGCTATTTTAATTTTTCTCTTTTTTAATTCCGGAGTCAAACTCAATATATTTTGATTAAGATATTCAAAGATATTAAAATTTCTTTTTTCCTCATTGCTCTGATCAACAGCAACTTGTTTGAAGCTTTTAATAAGGTCAGACGCTCTTTGTAAATTCAAACTCAAAATATTATTTGTTTCATTAATATTTTCTAAAATACTTGTCAATTCTGAGCGTTTTATTTGATTTGAAGTACATTTTTTATACAACTCCTTTGACTTTTCATCAATAAATGATGCAGACATTACACTAACACCAATGGGGGTATTTATTTCATGAGCTATTCCTGCTACCAGCTTTCCTAAAAGCACCATTTTTTCAGATTCAATAAGTTGTGTTTGCGTTTCCATTAATCTTGCCGTTCTATCTTTTAAATTGTCTATCATAATATTAAATGAATTCGCTAACTCATTAACTTCATCATTCGAGGAAATACGTATTTTGTCTACATCAAAATTACCTTCGGCAACACTTGATGTAACATCACATAGTTTTCTGATTGGACTTGATATATTGTTTGATAGGACTAAACCTATAAATATCAGAAGAATAAGCACACAAAAAATTAATACAAAATCAACAATCATTAAATGTTTAAAATCATGCTGAATCTTATCTGATATTTTTTCGCTTTTTTGAAGTTCAAAAAAAATTATTTTCTGCATATTATCGCAAAGGGCTGACGTTGCTATTGTAAAGTCATTTAAAGTTTCTGTCTTATTCGAAAATGATTCTTGTGAAGTAATTTGATTTTCAAGCTTTTTAATAGTATCTGCAATTGAAGTGCTAAGGTTCTTTGCGATTTCGATTTTTACAATACTATCGTCAGATTGCACGCAATTTGAAACATCTATAAGATAGTTATTAAGTTTATCCATTATCTCATATGGTTTTACCTGACCAAATGTTTTTCTTCCAAAACATATTTCTCTGATTTCCTGATCGAGTTCACTTGTTGTTAGCACAACAACATTATTTGCAGTTGTCAAATTATATAATATTTGATTTTGTCTTTCCACAGTATTCGAAGTTGCTAAAATAACCCATATATTAAAGGTTCCAAATAAAAGTATTGAAATCATGAATGTTACAATTATTTTAGTTTTTATTGTAACCTTTAAACTTTTCCACTTAATTTTTAGTTGGCCTAGAATACTCTTTATCAAAGATTTCTCCTCCCACACATTAATCTGAAAAATTACACAGTATATTAAGGAATGACTAAAATATAAGTTCCTGCTTTGGATAATGAAAAATTAGATTAAATGGTATTGTCACGTTAAGAAAACAGAAAGTTATTTTTCATTATCCCTAAATCAGTAGCTTATTTTTCGAAGATATTCATCAACATTTTTTGTTGTTACAATACTTTCATCTGAATATATATTTTTTTGGACCTTTTCTCCTCTTTCAATCTTTCTTATTGTTTCAAATAATAATGGCCCTAGATAAGGATTACACTCCGCACTTGCATTGATTTTACCGGTTTTTATTGTTTCAAGAATCTCCTTTGACACGGCATCTACAGATATAACTTTTATATCTACCCCAGGTTTAATTCCATATGCTTCAATTTCTTCAATTGCCCCAAGTGCCATTTCATCATTATGAGCGAATAAACCATCTATATTTTTAGCCTCTGCTTTCAAAAAAGATTTCATAATTTCATTACCTTTTTCACGGTAAAAATCACCGACTTCCGAGCGAACTATTTTCATATTCGGATAATTTTTTTTCAGTTCATCTTCAAACCCCATTTTTCTTTTTGTAGCCGCATCTGAACCAAGTGTACCCTGTATTTCACATATATTACCTTTTTTATTTAACAACTCAGCCATTTCAATTGCAGCTTTTCTTCCTTCTTCATAAAAATCTGAGCCTATAAAGGTTTTATAAAGATTTTCATCAACATTTGCTTTCCTGTCAACAATTATTACCGGAATATTTGCTTTTTGGGCCGCTGTTAATACATCATTCCAACCTGATTCTATAACGGGTGAAAAAGCGATATAATCAACTTTTTGAGCAATAAAAGATTTGATTGCCACGATCTGGTTTTCCTGTTTTTGCATGCAATCTGTAAATAAAAGTTCGATGTTTTCTGCTTTCGCTGCTTCTTGAATTGAACGAGTATTGGCTAATCTCCACTCAGATTCTGCACCTATTTGCGCATAACCGACAATTAACTTTTTTGAAGTTTTAGGAGTATTGGAAACTTCTTTTGATTCAGCAGCTTTTGGACCAGCGCATGAAACTAAAGCCAAACAAAGCATCAAGATAAGAACAATATTTAATTTCATTATATATGCCCACTCCCTCTTTATTCATCTTTGAATTCAGACTGAATTTTCAACATCTTATCAAAGTTCTTTAATGCAATTTCCACCAAAACGGGGTCAAAATGTTCGCCTTTTTCATCTTGCAGGTATTTAATAACTTCTTCCACACTCCATGAATTTTTATATACCCTTTTACTTAACAATGCATCTATTACATCAACTATACATACAATCCTTGCATATAAATCAATATCTTCGCCTTTCAATCCCTGAGGGTATCCTTTTCCATTGTATTTCTCATGATGCTGATATGCTATAATTGCAGCATCCTTCATTAGCTTGACGTTTGACCTCTTAAGCATTTCATATCCTATACTGGAATGACTCTTTATTATTTCAAATTCCTCCGGCGTAAGCTTTGCAGGCTTATTTAATATGGCATCTGGTATGCCTAACTTTCCTACATCATGCATAGTTGAAGCAATCTTTAAACATTCAGCTTCAGGTTCAGATATGCCTATTTCCAAAGCCAACAAATATGCATATTCAGCAACTCTCTTAATATGAAAGCCTGTCTCATTAGATCTAAATTCAGCAATTTCTCCGATAGTATAAATAATTTCTTTATGTGACACATCCATCTCCATACTCAAGTACATATTGTCAAATGCTATTGAGATATTCGAACATGCAATATTAATAAGATCAATATCCCATTCTTTTAAAATTGTATTGGATTTAATATAAATTACGTTTTCTGTCCCCCATGAACTATTAAAATATGATGCAAAACCATCTTCTGTAAATATAGTTTTCTTTAATGTTATCGCAGCTTTGCATAATTCTAAAATATTATCCGCTAACACTTCGTTTATATCTTTATTTATATACTCCTTATAATCGCCGGTAGCAGCTTCAATTATAAATCTATTTTGGTTTACAGATAAAGCCAGTCCGGAACTTCTACAATATATAGCATCCATATCAAGATGAAGTATTGATGTTAATTGTTCTAAAATTCCATTTATAAAATACCTGAAAGATTTGTTTTTATATAAATTAGGTGTGGATTGTATAATCTTTCTAAGACCCATTCTATCTAAATCGAGTGAAACCAAATCTTTATATGACCTCAATGCTGTTACAACAGAAACAATCATCTTTTCGCTGGTTAAATCTGTTTTTAATTTATAATCGTTAATATGATAATTAATTACAACTTCTTTTTCGGGCGAATAGCCAGGTTGTCCTGTCCTTAAAATTATCCTGACCATTTTGTTTTTTAGTTCATCCCTTACATACTTAACCAACTGAAGCCCGGTATCATATTCCTCCATAACAACATCTAATAAAATCAATGCTATGTCCGGGTGTTCATTTAATATCTTTTTAGTTTCGTCAGCATTATATGCGTTATAAATTCTCAAGCTCTTTCCATCCAAGACAAAACCATCGAGTACTCTTTTTGTAATATCATGTACCGATTTATCATCATCAACCACTAAAACCTTCCATGCGTTTTCTGCATCGTCTTTAGGCTGATATTCATCGTCTTCAATACTTATAACATCATCTTCTATAAAGATAACATCATCTTCATCTGTTATTAAATTATTATAATCCATAGAATCATGCATTTAAGGTTTTCCTTCCTTTTGTTTTTATTAAGAAATCACATGTATTTTAAATCAATTAGGCATAAAAATTTAGCAAGTACCACTGTTGATTATGAATGCACTTGATTTTGCATGATTGAACCAAAAATAAAAGCCCTGTTTATAAATTTTTCGGCAAAAATCATTAATAAAATAATACAAATCTATTTGGAAGTGTATAAAGTCGCAGTTGTGACTGGCAGGCAAAAGGCATTAGAACATTATAAATTTCGTTAAATTTTTGAGAACTTTAAAGAGCTGTCAAACTAATTTTAGTTCAACAGCTCTTTTTCAAGATTCAGCTTCTTTGAAACGAAGTTTTTATTTGCCAATCACCCTATAAAACTGCTGGCAGTTTGTAAATTATTCTCAGCAAATACTTTCTTAACATTGCTAAATCAAATGAATTTACATTTCCGTCCACAAATACATCGGAATTCTTGAGATTAATTTCATCCTGACCAATCATTCCCAATAGATAACCTCTTAACTTTGCCAAGTCTATAGAATTAATATTGCCATCATTATCAACATCTCCATACAATGCAGAAGGCGATTTTCCAAATGATATTTCCAGATTTTCGATGTCTACTCCATCATATGTAAATACTTTTGCCTTATCCGGATCTAGCGTTATTACACCATTCTCTCCCAGGCAAAACGGGTCTGAATAATAATTATATGGATATAACATAATTTTGAATTTTTCTCCCATATATCTTGGGGGTATATTTATAAAGAATTTTTGAGAATCAGATGTATCATCTTCCCATTTAACTCTAACATCACCATATGAATAATATCCTGCTACATCAAAAACATATGCAAGATTAATTATTCCGCTATATTTCACATATTGATACTCTTCATCCACTGTTATTACTCCTGAGATCCTTTCTCCCTTAATTGGCACCAACTCGAGATCAGAAGAACCCGGTTGACCAGGATTAATAACTTTTGCATTCTCACTATCAAGTACCATTCCATTTTCACCAAGATAGCTATCCAATACTAATGGAAGATCATTGATAAGTGAACAGGATAGAATTACTTCAGCATATCCCTCAGGCACATATAGTTCAAACGAAGCAATTCGTCCGAAAGGTTCAATAGTACAAATTGCATTTGCAACTATATTATAGGGTTTATATTTAGCTTTAACCAATGCTTCAATCTCATATTTTTGGGGTGTACCAATACTCTCCATATCCTCAGGAAGCCTTATTTCGCCGCTTATTTTTTTATTCTCCCAAAGATAGAATTGAATATTTTCAATTGAACTGTCTTTTGCATTAAGCAATTGGGCTTTTGTATTATCGATTGTAGTCCCATCATCATTGTAAAAACCCATACTGGCATATTTAGGAGCAGCTGTTTCATATCTTAAAATAAAATCTTCCAAATCCGCTGGAATATTTAACTCAAATGTTGTAAAATTGCTACCTTTTTCAATAACATATTTATAATCTGCAAAATAATAATTATTGTATAACGTCAATATGCCGGTTAAATCTTCAGTTGCTTCTTCTCCCCCAGGACACATAAGCTTTCCGGAGAGCTTCACTCCACTCATGACGGAAAGATCTATATCCTTAATATTTTCAGTTACATTGACTGCGCAATTATCCTTGTCAAGTTTGGCTACAGTGCCTGTTGGACTATAATATCCTGTATTTACATAACTATTTGTATTTAAACTATACCGTATATAATATTCTGAGTATTCCGGGTAAACAGTGATTTCATAACCAATGGAGTTTTCACCTTCAGGTATTATTACCTCCCTGTCAGTATAACTTGGAATATTGGTTGATTCATTATCAGTTATAGGTGACTTAAAGTATAACGCGGCAATTTTTACAGGAAAACCTCCTTCTCCAGCAACTTCACCTTCCGGGAGCCTTACTACACCGCTTATTACATTACCTTTACCAAGAACCATACTAATATTCGAATCTTCCAGCAGTTTATTACCATCTTCAAATTTGTTCGAATCGGGCCTAATTCCGGAAATATAGTCGATTAATTTGTAATTAGAGTAATAACCACCGGAATAAACAGGAAGATCAACTTCAAATGCTCCGCTTTTTTCCCCTTTTTTTATAACCGCATTTACATCCTTCGAAAAATATATATCTGGTATTTGATCTGAATCAACTACAAGATCAGGTTCACTTTGTGCAACAAAGCTTACAGTAACAGAAGAATCTCTTTGTAAAGACACTTCATCAGGAAGTATTATTTCACCTGTTACCTTTTTGCTTTCTACTAAAGTAATATTAATATCGTTTCTACTACCTATATCTGTGAGCTTAACAGCATCACTTTTAAAGGGTTTCTGACTACTTCCTGTGTAGTAACTGACATCATAATAGCCTTCAACAGGTGTTATCAATTCACACCTAATCTCTAGCCCGCCAGCCATAGAATATACTGTAAAGCCATAATATGCAACTCTTTTTCCTTCATTTATTGTAATTTCACGTGTTTCGGCTGATTGTGAATTTTCTGCAATTACCTTCAGCTTAATTCCACCAGGTGGTGCCACTTTTCCTTCCGGCAAACTGATATAACCTTCGATTCTAGGTGGGGGGGCAATACCATATGCAACTCTACAACACGAAAAAATACATGTCAAAACAAGTAGCATCGCCAAAAACTTTCTCTTCATACAATCATCCCCTTAAATATTATTTTTATTTTATATAGTATTTTATTTTTATCTTATATCAACCATCTTAGCCATATTCTATCATGTCAAGTACTTCATTTCCACATTTTTATTAAACCACCTATACAAGCAGTAAAATAGTAATGGAAGTAGTATAATGACTCTTTTTGGGATCCTAACCTGGCAAATTCCTCAAAAAAACCTCGTGAAAGCTAAGTTCACGAGGTTTTATACTAAAGTGGGTTACTTTTATGCGTAGGTGTTGTTATCAGATTTTGTTCACGAGAAAACCTTTATAATGCCCAGTAAATATTGTCTCATCAACGCAAAGTCAATAGAATTTACCTGTTCGTCTGCATTAACATCAGCATTGGAAATGTACTTTTCTGTAAGTAGAGTCGTACCGAGTAAATGCTGTCTAAATAATGCAAAGTCTATTGAATTAATATTTCCATCACCATTTAAATCGCCTTTAATTACGGAAGAAGTAGGAGTAGGAGATGGCTGCGCACCACTGAACTTCCACCAGTTGATATTAAACAGGTAACCGCTTCCGCCCGTAAATTTTAAGTAAAGATCGTGAATACCTTCTGCACCGCTGACATCACATGTTGCATCAACCCAGTCCTGCCAACCGCCAGTTCCCTTAACCGGGCAAGTCCCTACTAAAGGACCGGTAATACTATCAAGCCTGATCTCTATATTTCCTCCACTGGCGCTGCTTGCTACTCTAGCCTGAAAACTTTCTGCTCCATTACCGAAATCAATTTTGTTGTACACAACATAATCACCGTTCTCAATATACCCTACACTCAGACCACCTTCGGTACAGCTTTCGGTCTCTATTCCCGATAGGTTGTTGAAGTCTTCTGCTTCGATCTTTGTAAAAGCAGGCCTTGGACTTGCTTCTGGGGGTGGAGTTGATGTGGTCTGAGATGTATACCCAACGTCCTCTAGCATTTGGAGATAATTCCACAGACCCGGTTTCCAAACACTCCAGTCGTGAGGTCTTCCCTCAAGTTCCCAATAGGTGTTGGGAATACTTTTAGAATCGCAAAAGGTGTGTACATTTCGCCCAAAACTAATAAGGCCGTCACTGGTTCCGCAGCAAATAAACAAAAGTTTCAGATTTTGCTTCGCTTTAGTCCCGCCATCCGGAAACAGTTTGTCACTCGAATAGGTGTTGGGTGCTGCGGAATAGGCTCCAACATAAGGGAACATATCCACATGTGGTAACCCGATATTAAAAGATTGCCCCCCGCCCATTGAGAGTCCAGATATTGACCTATGGAGCGGATCAGTATCAACAGAATATTTTGATTCGATGTAAGGTACAAGGCTGTAAATCAAATCATCTGTAAAACGTTCATAACCATAGTTCGTAGCATCTCCAGGCAACTCAGCGTTACATTGGGGCATTACTATTATTGAGGGTTTGATTTTCCCATCAGCTATGAGATTATCGGCTATAACATTAGCACTGCCTCCACCTAAAGTCCAGTCATTCTCACTTCCTCCAATTCCGTGCAATAAATACATTACGCTGTATTTATTGCTGCTTGAATACCCTGAAGGCAGATATACTCTTGCTGGTCGCTGGCTCTTTGTTGCATTGGAATAATAAGAGATATTTAAGACCTGACCATGTGAAATATTGTTTCTGACTTGGTCGTATCCTGATGGCGGTATAGTTGGTTGTATGGCCGCAGTCGAAGTGCTTGCTGTAAAAACAAAGGATGTTATCAAGGCCAGACCAATGGATAAAGCTGATAAAACTTTTTTTGTCATGTTTTGACCTCCCTTAAAAGACTGTTAGTGTAAATTTATTATATTGCATTTTTGATAATAAACTTTTATGTAAATGAATATATCTTACCCAGAAATATTGCCTCATTAATGCAAAGTCAATAGAGTTTATATTGCGTCACCCAGATTTGAAACATGACCTAAACCACTGGTTTAGGTCATGTTCAAATGTATATTTAAATTAATTGAAGGAAGATATAATACCAAGTAAATACTGTCTCATCAATGCAAGGTCGATAGAGTTCACCTGTCCGTCTCCATTAACATCCGCATTTAAAAGATTATTTCCTGTAAGCTGAGTCCCTCCAAGCAAATGCAGTCTCAATAATCCAAAGTCTATCGAATTGGCTTTTAGATCACCATTCAAATCACCTTTAGTTCCCGGCTCACTTCCCGCACCAAACGTGAACCAGTCAATATTTACTCCACCTGAAAATACAAGATACAAGTCATTGACTCCCGAAGTTTTGCTAATACTGCACGTTTGCTCCTTATATGTATTCCAGCCGCCTGTTTCCGCTACCGATAAAGTACCTATAATGGTGCCTGTTGGACTATTTAACCTCAATTCAATATTAGCAGTACCCGCATCTGCAACAAGCGCTTTGAATGATGTTGCCCCGCTTCCGAAGTCTACCTTGCTATATACTGTATAATCGCCATTATTAATATATCCCAAACCGCTTCCACCGTTTGCTGTCCCTACTTTTTCAATAGTTGAAGAATTAACATTGTTATACTCTTCTGCTTCTATCTGTGTAAAAGCAGATCTCGGACCAGGTGTAGCAGTAGGAACAGGTGTGGCAGTAGATATAGGCGTGGCAGTAGAAACAGCTGTTGTAGTAGGAGTAGGTGTTCCCGGGTTAACACTAGCCATATATTGTTTTAACCATGTAAGTGCAGGCCTTTCAGAACCGTTGCTGAGCAACAGATGAGAATTAGGAATCCAAGTACGACCTTGTACATACCCCCATAGCGTAATACCTTTTACTGCTGAATGTTCATACATTACAGGAAATAGCTCCTGCATCTTGCTTTTCTGTGTATTATCATCTGCAATATCTAAATCCAATTCGGAAATATATATCGGTACTCCTGTTGCTGCAAGTCTATCCAGTCTTGACTTTAGATTTGCAGCACTTGTTTTTTCAAGTCCATGGGATTGACATCCAACACCATCAATCAATTTTCTATCTTTTAGTATATTAACTACTTTGATATAGTTATCAAGACAAGACCATTCATTCAGAACATTATAGTCATTGATCAACAGCTTGGAATTCGGAAAATACTTGCGCGCCATCTCAAATGACCACACTATCCAGTCCCAGCCAGTACCATACAGGCCATTGTCACCACCAATATCATTTTTAAATGGGAAAGGAGCATGTCCTGGCATAGCTTCGTTTACAACATCAACATACTCTGCATCAGGGAAATTTTGTGCAGCAGCTTTTATCCAGTTTTCAACTGCTGCTTTTCTAGCAGTGCCGGAAATATTGCTTAACCAACTTGGATACTGTGATCCCCATACTAGAGTATGGAATTTAAAAGGAATTTTATTTGTTTTACAGTAATTATACATTGATTTAGCTGCACTGAAATTGTACACGCCCTGTTGGGGCTCGCTAGGTCCCCATTTTGTGGAATTTTCAGGTGTCAACTGATTCCAATAGTCTGCAAAACGAGTAGGTGCATTTCCATCGGCCCATATGTTTCCAACCCATTTTTCCTTACCTGTAGCCATCGCAGCCTCTGCAGTTCCAGCCTGCATTAACGTGCAAAAAAGCATAGCTGCACATAAAACAACAGATAAGACCTTTTTTGTTTTTGATACACTCATACATTTTCCTCCTCAAACTAAATAATAATTTTATATAGGTCTGTAACTCTTAATTTTAAGAGTAACAGATACATTCTATATTACATATTCGAAGTAAATACTTATTTTAAGCGGGGATTTTTATTATATCTTAAAAAAGTCGTAACCTTACAGTTAAGACCTCGTCGGTAGATTTTTCGATGCTAAAAAGAAATGTACATTCATAGAATAAATAGAATTTTTTATAGATTCCCAACTAAAAAAATGCGTGTATTACGAAATAGTAATATAAATAGTATATACTTAAAAAAAAGTCATTACAATAGGGCTTGAAGATTCAAACAACACACGCAGCTGATTTGGTCAGTTTTCTAGTAAAAAAATTAAAATAAATTAAAGGGAGTGGTTTATGTGTTTAAAAAATTTAGCAGGGTATGGGTGATAGTCTTTACTATTAGTATTATGATTTTCCTCATTCCCGAAAGAGGATTGGCAGATTATCCAATTTTTTCTCAACGTTATACTGCAGACCCAGCTGCAGTAGTATATAACGGTAGGCTTTATGTTTACTGTTCACACGACGCAGATGCTACAGACGGTCAGAAAACTTACAATATCCCCGATATAACCTGTATATCCACGGATGATTTAAAAAACTGGACAGACCATGGAGAAGTTTTTAATGCCAAAAAAGATTCCAGTTGGGCAGGAGTTTCATGGGCTCCTTCAATTGTATACCGCAACAATAAATTTTATCTGTATTATGGCAATGGAGGAAACGGGATTGGAGTAGCAGTGAGTGACAGTCCTACCGGACCCTTCAAAGATCCTCTTCCAAGTGCTTTGATAACTGGAAATACCCCTGGAGTGCAACCCGCAACTAATATGTGGTTGTTTGACCCTGGTGTTTTTGTTGATGATGACGGACAAGCATACATGTATTTTGGAGGAAACGGACAAAACAATATCAGGGTTATCAAACTGGGTAATGATATGATAAGCACAGTGGGTTCTGCTACAACAATGAGTGCTCCTCGCTTTTTTGAAGCTTCATGGATGCATAAGTACAAAGGAAAATATTATTTTTCATATGCCAGCGATTTTTCACAAGGTGCATCCAAGATTGAGTATATGATGAGTGACAAACCTACCACAGGTTTTACATATACGGGAGTTTTATTACCACAGCCACCTGACAATTATAGCAATAATAACCATCATGTCACTATAGAATTTATGGGTAATTGGTATACTATCTATCACAACAGAAATGTAGCTAAACAACGTGGAGTAGAACCTGCATATCAAAGAAATGTAGCTATTGATCAGATGTTTTACAACTCTGACGGAACTATTAAGCAGGTAGTTCCAACCTCAGATAGTTTGAAACAACTTAAATATGTCAATCCTTATGTCAAAAACACTGCTGTAAACATGAGCAAGGAATCCGGCACTGAAACTGAAGTATGTAGTGAAGGCGATCGTAATGTTTCCTTTATACAGAATGGCGACTGGATCCAAATCAAAGGAGTTGATTTTGGTACCAGTAATGCAACAAGTTTTGATGCCAGAGTGGCAAGCAATACAGCCGGCGGAAATATTGAAATCAGGCTTGACAGCTCAACCGGTAAATTAGTTGGAACTTGTAATATAGAAGGAACAGGTGGTTGGCAAACTTGGGCAACGAAATCATGTTCAGTCAGTGGTGCAACTGGTGTTCATGACTTATTTCTTAAATTTACAGGTGCAAGTGATTATTTATTTAATTTTAGTTCGTGGAAATTTAATTCAGATATAATACCAACGTCTACCCCTGCCCCTACAACAAAACCAAGAATTTTAGGCGATTTAAATGATGATGGAAATGTTAACTCAATAGATTTTGCACTATTGAAGCTGCATTTACTAGGCACAACTCCACTTACAGGAGATAATTTGTTAAATGCCGACGTTAATATGGACGGCAATGCAAACGCTATCGACTTTGCATTGATAAGACAATACTTACTAGGTATGATATCTTCTTTCAACTGATTTTGTAGAGTTTGACCTGCCGGGAGCATTGATACTCCCGGCTTTTCTATTGCAATCGAGTTTGGATGGAATGAATATTTATTTTCGGGTAATAGGGAAACAGCCGGGATTGTTGATATATCCCGACTGTTATACACTATATGTATTGGATTGAACTCCTTTAAGTAAGCACATTTCATTCTGCTTAGTTATTTTGCTATTAAGGCATAAGGATAAAAACTGCTTGGCTTTGTATCTAAAGTTATCTAATACTCTATAATATAGTTTTTTTACTTATTCAACCGTTATTATTTCACCAGTCTTAAAGTATATTGTCAATGCTTCTGGTCCAGTATAGTCATTATCTTTCAAAGATACAATTAGTTTTTTGCCTACGTCCAAAACATAATCTATTGAAGTTCCTGCCTGATAATTAACACTAGTTATCATGCAATTTTTTATCTCTGCCATAACACAGTGATTAAGCTCGAGATTTTTACCACTCATATCAGTTATTTTGAGAGGATTATATATATTGGCTACATATTCATCAGTTTTTAGTTGCCAATAATCATCAATAAGTTCAAAACTAATTATTTGTGAAACTAATCCATTTTCAAATGTTTTTTCCATATATATCCCTCATCTCTAGTTTAATGGAAAATGTGACTGACTATTAGGAAGTGTTTTCCCTGTAATTGGGTCAACTCCTTGTTGTCCACTATTTTCATATTTTATATACCCATTAGGATAAGCAGGAGAATTACCTCTTGAAGGTACTGGATCCATTATACGTACAGATCTACTTTCTTATTTGAGGAATATAACTTTCATTACTTATTGTTTTTACTCTAGAATTTTCATGATTATAGATTACACCATCAATATTGGGATTTTCATTTGTAATTTCTAACGCAAAATTTTCTGCTTCTTTAAGAGAATCAAAAACATAATAATAATCACCTTGTCCAATAAATCTCTGTAAATCTTTGTATAAAACAATACCAGTATCTGATTCACAAAATACTAGGGCAAATTGCGAATTCGAAATTGCAGGAAATTTCACACTCATAATAACACCTCTATAAATCGTTTTAGTTTACACTTATTGTAATGGTAGTATCTTCGTTATATTTGATTCATTTACAAGTATTTTTCCCTTTAAAAAAACTTCTGACTCCGAAACTATTTCCCCATTTTTAAACAATAGAACTTCTTTTGTATTTGGGCTTTGTATAATTCTAGACCGAGGAACTTCAACTTTAAGAACCACACCACCTTTACCAATTTTAATTGGCGAAAGTGCAAAATTTTCAGCTACATTAGGGTTAGTAGTCCAAGATGTATAAGGAGAATAACGTGTTCCATTATGTCCTGCATTATGTTCCAGAGGTGAAGATTTTCGTTTCCATACTTCCCAGCATCTCCTATTTGGTGTTACAATTCCCTTTGATGAATTCAAATAAAAAACGGCCTATTTTTTCAAAACTTATATATCTAAAATCTCCTTCAACTTCCCAACATTAATACAAGTCGGCATCCCTTCATCATGCCAGTGATTCTTACAGCCGCAATAATCAAGCAACACACATTGAGCCGGAACACCCATCTCCTTGAGCTTCAAGCCACCTGATATAAGATTCAGCACACATGCAACTCCAATAACTCCAGTATCACTGCCAAATACGCTTTCACCTGGCACAGCCGCAGAAATGGAAGATTCGTGAGGAACAATAACAACACCAAAATTACACTCACTGCCTAACTTGGTCAGTTGATTAACCTGACAATCAGCAGAACACCTCGCACACATGATACCAGCTTCCGTCTCTTTCGCCTTACATTTTGAAGCCGGATGTAATCTCATGCATGCAGGCAGCAAAAGAAGCTTTTTACCTACTTTTATAAAAGCCCCCTTAAAAGCTCTATTCATAATCTCCGCACCTACCATATTCAGATGGTACTCAACTCGTCTTCTGCCACAAAAAATTACATCCTCATGCCAATAACGCTTTGGCCGCAATTCGTTCAAATATCTTTCAACATTTTCCGTGTACTCCCCGATATTCTCTTCACTACTGTTCTCAAACCACAGCGCAAATGTAATCGCAGATGCAATCAAATCAACCGCATCCTTTGCCTCGAGGGTTTTTATATATTCCTTCAGGCCTTCCAGCCTTTTTACCTCTTGATTAAACTCGCCTGTAGCCTTAAGCCACGAAACCAGTTTATCAAAGTTTCCCATACATGGTTCAATTGAAGCTATATTATCGTAGAGATCAGGAGACAAAAAAACTGTAGACATTATCCCCCTCAAAAAGTCAATTCCCGGCTTTAGCTTGTCATTATTATTGCGCACATTTGAAAGCAGCCTAAGCATATCCCCAGGTATTTCGTCAAGCCCCATGGCATCACCGCTGTAGACTTTCCACAATACACCCAGTATTAGCAAATCCAAAATAGCATATTCTTTTGCAAATTCCTCTTCCTTACTATAAAATTCAACTATCGGATCTATTGAATGAGCAAAAAAGTCCTCTGCCCTAGATAATACCTGATCTGCAAATATGGCAACATTATTATAGTATTCATCTGAATCAACCTGATTACCTCTAAGTGAATAAGTTATTACATACATTTGATCTTCCTCCCCCAAATAATAATAGCATAAAATAAATCATCCTGAAAATACATCTCACTTCTTCATAATACGAAGACCTGCACTAAAAGTTTATTTTTTCGTCTTTTTACATTAATAAGCTTATCTGATTACAAACAAAAGCAAAACAATTCAGACAATATTGAAATCCACGCAAATTTTACCAAACTTAGATTAACTCAAGAAGATTTAGCAAATGCGTCTGCTTTAGTTGTATCAGGATTATGGTTTTATGGATTATGACCTAGCATTTGAAGAAAGGAATACGGATGAAAAAAGTTATAAAGAATTTAAAGAGGGTTTAATTAAACTAAAAAATCCAAATTATAAAAACCCTCTTGTAAATACAGAAAAATAAAGGTTCAAATCAATCTACTGTTGTCTTTGTTTTTCCTTAAATTTTATTTTAATCTTCCAGTTTTCTTTACTAAAGAACTTCCTTTAAATATCTTCCCGTATGTGACGCTTTTACCATGGCAACCTGTTCCGGCGTTCCTTCAGCAACAACATAGCCCCCGCCGTTACCGCCTTCAGGGCCCATATCTATGATGTAATCGGCTGATTTTATAACGTCTATGTGATGCTCAATTACAAATACGGAATGGCCCATATCGACCAATCTTCCAAGGCAGTCCAACAGCTTTTGAATATCTGATAAATGAAGTCCTGTTGTAGGTTCATCCAATATATATAAATTATGCGCACCCCTCTTGATCTTGGCCAATTCATAAGCCAGCTTTACCCTTTGCGCTTCCCCGCCTGACAGAGTCGTTGAACTTTGTCCAAGACGCATATAACCAAGCCCAAGTTCATTCATAATGCCCAGTTTATGTTTTAAATAACGGTTTTCCTTAAAAAACACAAGCGCTTCTTCAACTGTCATCTCCAGGACTTCAGCAATATTCTTGCCCTTATACTTAATTTCTAGTCCCTCTTCAGAAAAACGCATACCCTTACAAACCGGACAGATTGTTTCGATATCCGCCATAAACTGAAGGCTTGTAACAATAATACCATCACCGGCACAGTGCTCACAGCGTGTACCATTAGCATGGGTAAGGCTAAAGTCAATCTCCTTGTATCCATGGGCTACCGCCTCCGGCTCCATCGCAAAAACTTCGCGGATCTTGTCGTATATACCAATGTAAGTTGCCGGATTGGACTTACTGTTCCTTCCGATAGGCGTCTGGTCGATATTGATGACATTATTGAGTAATTCCGCGCCAAACATGAAATCATGCTCGCCGGATACGATTCTTGCACCGGTTTTATCTATTTTTAATTGTTTATAAAGAATTTCATTTATCATGGAACTCTTTCCCGAACCGGAAACACCAGTAACGCAGACAAAAACTCCAAGGGGTATATCGAGATCTACATTTTTAAGGTTATTCTCTCTTGCACCCTGAATGGATAGGAATAAATCCCCAAGCTGGCGTCGTTTCTTTGGTACCGGAATTTTTGCTTTGCCGGACAGGAATTTTCCTGTAACAGAATCCGGTGAGTTCATAATATCCTCAATTTGTCCCTGTGCAACAATTTGACCGCCATGTACTCCTGGACCTGGCCCAACTTCAACCACATGGTCAGCATTCATTATTGTCTCAATATCATGTTCGACTACGATAACCGTATTACCGTTATCACGTAACTTTTTCATCGTTTCTATGACACGGTTTGAATCTCTTGGATGAAGGCCTATGCTTGGTTCATCCATTACGTAGAGCATGCCCATTAATTCGCTGCTAATCTGTGTTGACATCTTGATTCTCTGCATTTCACCACCGGAAATGCTATCACTTCTCCGGCCTAAGTTTATGTAATGCAAACCGATGTCAATCAAAAGCTCCAAGCGAGTATTAATCTCACGGACGATAGTACTTGCCACCTCTTCAATATCAGCATCAAAACGAAGTTCTTCCAAAAATTCAAATAATTCCGGAAGCTGCATCCTGCTCAGTTCGTCAAAATTTTTGCCACCTACCGTAATTTGAAGTCGTTGAGGTTTAAGTCTTGCACCATGGCATTCAGGGCAGATTTTCTCTATCATGCACTCCTTTATAAATGTAGGTTCAAAAGCTTCTGATGTTGCTGTTTTACGGATATATTGCTTGTACCAGTTTTCAAATTCATGTACAAAGCCTTGAAATGGCCTATTTCGCCCAACTGTCCAATTACGCTTTTGAGAGAACGGCGGCTGCAGCATCTCAACCACCTCACCTTTCGTTCCGTAAAGCAGGATTTCAACGATTTCCTTAGGCAACTCATTAAATGGTGTATCAAGGCTAAAGTTATACTTTTGAGATAAGCTATACATTATTACCGTTCTGTAACTGTCCTTACCTGAAGGATTATATATTGTATTCTTAAATGCGCCTTTGTTGATACTCTTTTCAGGTGCCACAATCAAAAACCTTGGCTCCACCACATAAGACATACCTACACCCATACAGGTTCGACAGCTACTGGCTGGTGTATTAAACGAAAAATGAAAAGGCTGCATTTCACATAATGAATAATGATGAGAAGGGCATGCAAACCCATCATAAAATTTTTCGTCGACACCTCCTAATACTTCCACTTTGATCATGATGTCTTCATCCAAAGTCAGCATTGCAGCTTCGATGGACTTGGTTAATTGTATATAGGAATCATTTTTTAGAGTGAATTGATCAATGACCAGTTCAATATGATATTCCCTGCTCTCATCTAATTCCCGCTTTTGCGCCAAAGAAAATGCTTCACCGTCTACAAACAGATTCTTGAAACCTTTTTCACGCAATTGGTGAAAGGTAAAATCATAGTCCTCTCCAAATATTTTATATACTGGGGCTCTAAGTTCAATCTTTGTTCCCTCAGGAAGAGTCATGATATGCTCTGCTATTTGTGCAGCCGACAATTGTTTCAACTTATGCCCGCATTCCGGACATTGCCCGATACCTGCCGTTGAAAATAAAAGGCGCATGTAATCGTTGATATCTGTGACAGTTCCAACTGTTGAACGAGGATTATTATTGCTCTTTTTCTGCTCTATAGCAATAACCGGCGATAGTCCGCGTACATAATCCACCTTGGCTTTTTTGAGTTGGCTAATCCTACTCTTTGCAAAGTTTGAGATTGAATCTAAAAAACGCCGCTGACCTTCGCCATAAATAACATCAAATGCCAGAGAAGACTTACCCGAACCTGAAACTCCGGTTATGACAGTCAGCTTGTCTCTTGGAATTTCGACCGAAATATTTTTAAGGTTATTTTGTTTTGCACCTGATACTTCTATAGTTGTACGAATTGACATTTTGCATACTTCCTTTCTTTTTTATTAAGTAACGTTAGCAGCAAAGATTACATAAATGCTGCCCAAAAAGTTGAGTTAGATACTCAAAAACCCTATTTCTTCAATAGATGAACGACTTTTCGGCGTTAACTTTATAAGCTGGGTCACCTTATCGATTACCTCTTTTTCAGCCAAATAATCCAATACATTAATAATATAATGACTTTCTGTACCAAGCCGCTTTGCAATCATTGACACTGTTTTTATTTCCTGATCTGAGAGGTATTCAATAACCGGCTTCTTTATAAGGTCTATTTTATCTTCCAAATATGAGTCAACCTTCTGTAAGCCCTTGATCAATTCTGCTTCTGTCATTAGATGTGTCATTGGTTCCTGGTAAATAATTTTCATGATCTCTGGATTTAAATCAATTGCTTTTTGAATGGCAGTTCGGGAAGTCGGAATTCCCCTGATGCATAACTCCATGTGTGCAACTTGTTCTGCTGCTTTCAAAAAGAAATACTGAGCATACATCAAATCCTTCCTTGCAACCATCCATTTCTCAACTTTATGCATATTAGAAATCAACTCGCAAGCAATATGCAACGCTGATATAGCCCTATCATCTTCCCCGATTTGCTTTATGTCTTCAAAAAACTCATACAGGCTCTCATCCGTTGTATACACAATTTCGCCTTTTGCCATAAAAGATTGCAAAAAAGAGCCGCCGATAGAACCTTCCATACCTCTCTTGAAGTAACTTCTCTGTACCAAATACAAATTAAAGGTAATACCCTCTTCAGTTATACTAAGGTTATCGCTCGAAAGTTTTTGATCCCGGACAACCACCGTCATATCAACATCACTTTTCTCCCAGATGACATCATAAGCAACGCTGCCACCTACTATGACAGCAATTACATTTATATCATCCTTAATCTTTTCTATGAACTGATCAATCGCTTGCTGATAGCGAAGTTTAAGCTCTGCTTGTTCCTTTTCATCCATAAACTGCTCTCCTTCCTTTTACCGCAATTTTTGTCCTATACAATATAACACCCTATGTTATAATCATTATACAAGGTTAGGTTTTACCAAACAGGACAAAAATTGCTGAAGAGGCTTAATATGGAACATTATCTTTTAAAAATCCTTAATGATACTACAGAATATATTGAATGCCATCTCTGTGACGAGTTGACTCTTGATGCCATATCGGATAACGTTAACGTATCTAAATTCCACTTGCTGCGCATTTGGAAAGGTGCTACAGGAACCGGTCTTATGGAATATGTCAGAAGACGTCGTATCGCGACTTCCCTGTCCGATCTTTTAAGTCAGCTAAATACAGTTGATTTTATAGCGGACAAATACGGTTTTGGCTCTGAACGAACCTTTAACAGAGTCTTTAAGGAGGAGTTTAATACCACTCCGGCAAAATGGCGCAGAAATCCTGTTGCCCTAAATATACTCGACCGCTTCAATGCAGACTTTATGCAGCATGCTGGCAGTGGGTTAGTTTTTTTGAAGTCTGTAACAGTGCTACCTGCTTTTTCGATTACAGGAATTACATATGGATTGGATTTCGAAGACAATATGCTAAACCAGACAGCCAACAAATTAGGCGTCGAGTTTTTCTACCAACGTCGATTGAGCGTACTGAATCCTGTTGAAAAAGATATATATTATGGATACATGTCAGTTTCAAGCAACGATTATTCGCATACTTTTTATCAACCGGCGATACAAGTGGATGCCTCGAGTATTATTCCATCCGGGATGAATGTAAAACATATACCTACTCATAAATATGGGGTTTTTACTTATATAGGGTTGCATCGTCCTGAAGAGATTTCATCTAAGAATCTTAAGGAGCTTGTAGACTTCATTCACAACAGTTGGATGCCAACGATAGAGTTTCGGTTAACGGAGAATTTTTGGTTTCAATATATCAATTATGCCCGATGTAACAAGCAATATTGCGAGTGCGATTTGTATTTTCCTATTGTGTGTTTATGATGGTTTAAAGTGCCAGTTTATATATAGGCACTGTTTCCAGTGCCATATTTTTTAGTGTATCACGGCATAAGAAATTCGGATAGTAGCACACCTATTTAACCAATTGGTTCAATATGTAAGGATCCTTTATCTTATTATCATTTGCAAAGAGTACAATCTTGGACATAATCTCTGCTGTCTTAGGGTCATCATCAATAAATGGCAGGAATAACTTGCCCCTACTCTGTGAATGTACCGGAAGTACATTAATCTGATGGCCTCCAAGTTTATGAATAACTCCACTTCCTAGATGTATGCTGTAAGTACCATTAATACCTTTTACAATGGCGTGATTACCTTCAAAAGAAACATTGTCGATTCTAAACAAAGGTAGATTAAATTCTACTATTACCTTTCTCATCTGGACTGTAGAATGACTTGTCTCCGGATCAACACCCCCGGCATGTGCTACACTAACTGCAAGATCAACATCCCTCATAACTTCTGAATATATAATGTCTGGAACATTTTCTATTTCAATAGTTTTAAAAGTTTTTCTATCGGAGAATTCTACCCATTCAAGGGTCGGAGCTTCTGCTTCACTAGGGGAAAACCAATCTGCAAGTGCATATATTCTTGCAATTATATTTTCATTATAATATATCTTTTGAAGGCCCTCTTCATAATCGGCTATCCATCTCCTGCCTTTCAAACACGAAACTGTTTTGTTAGGCTGAATCTGGTTACCGGCAAACATTTTTGAAGAATGTTTATCTTTTTCTTCTTCAAGCTTAACATATAACTCTCTGAATACCTGCTTAAAAGGCTGCTTAATTCCTCTTCCTTCTGAAACCCCTGAATAAATATATTTCTGATATTCAGTCCAACATTTTGCCTTATACATATCATATGGATGTGCAACACGAAGCATAGTTTCTGCTGGTATTGTCTTTTCTTTACCCTCATAATCAGCTAAACCACCATTGCTAACAAATCCAAATATTTTATCTTCAAAAGTACTATCCGTTACAAAAACCAAAGCTTTGACAACAGCAGCAGCCACAGGATTCTCACATAGATTCTTTAATTCTTCAAAGCTATATACTTCCCTGTCTTCCATTGCCTGCTCAAACATCCTCACTGTCCTTCTATACTGCTCTTTAAGCTTCTTATTCACTTCCATTATCTTAACAACATATTCATTTTTCTTTAATGCACTGGGAATTGACTTAAGTTCTTTTCCATTCTTGCATAAAACAATTTCTGTCTGACCTGTTTCACTTATGCTAAGCTTTATATTTACTCCTTCAACTTCATACCCATCAAAAAATTTACTATAAGCCTTTACAAGTTCTGTTTCCATTGCCAATGTCAATCTTGTAACATCAGAAAAACCTGACTTTGTTGCAAGATTCTTAAGTGCCATATCTACTGCTAATGCTTCACTTGCTCTTCTCTGACCTCCAAACTGTTTGCTCTCCTTTAAGAAATTCTGAATATACTCATATCTACTTAACATATCTTTTTTATCAGTAATTGGAACAATTCCATAACTCATAAGCAAATCCTTATTACGTTTGTCATTTATCTGCTTTTCCAAATCCTGTACTTCTATTTTTCCTAATGCAGCATCAGCATATTTTCTTGCTCTTGAATGCTTACTTCCATCGGATATATATTTTGCCCCATCATATAACTTATTGAATAAATCCTCTCCTAAAAGCTTATACGCTTCATCAAACCAATTTACATCAAAAGCACCATTGTTTAATTCCTCTTGGGACAATGGGGTAAACTTAGCAATAACAGCTTTTTTCCTATCATCAAATTGCTCATTCATGTGTGCCATAAAATAATAGCATCCACTCTTTAAACCTTCATATCCAAGATATTTTTCTATAATGTCAATCCATTGGGGAGCATACATAGCAGTCTCAATTAATCTATGTTCGTTTATACCTGAAGATTTGATCTTCGCTGCCAATTTATATGCATCATCGCCATCACCGGGATAACATACCTGAAGCAGATGACTCAGGCATTCTACCTTCCCGGTTCCACAAGATCCATAATAAGATTTCCTGTCAAGCTTATCTTTTCCGAGAGCCTTAAGTATCTGAACAAACCTGTCCAATCCATATATACGCTTAATCTTACCAATACTGTTTGTAAATACAGTGGGCAAATCTCCTCTATTTAATTCAACATCCAATACCTTATTAACTATATTGTTATAAACCTTAACTCCTGCAATATAAAACTGACTCTCCTTGTCTAATTCATCATTAACTATAAACTCCTGAAATACATTCTTTGCATAGGAAGTCAGCTTATCCTGAAATAACATTGATAAATGTTCCAACGAAGTGCTCAGTCCTATATCTTCAAAAGCTGCCTTATATACAATATCTATAGGAATTAGCTTCATAGTATATGCTTTAATATAATCAGTAATACTCAGAAATCCACTGTTAACAGAACTTGAATAATAGGATTCATTGTGTTTGTTTTTATCATTAAACCTGAATTTATTATCCAGCAGATAGAACAAGAAAAACTTTTCCTTAAACTCTTCCTCGTTATCACATTTTCTAATTGCATTTATTATCATCTTCATCTTCCATGATGAAACAAATGCCTTATCTTCTGGATCAGAAATGTAATAATATCTATCATCCCTGACTTTTTTGTACCATAATGCGTCTTCCGGAAATTCCTTAATTATATATAAGATTATCTCTTTTGCAACCGGACGAAGCTCATTATTATCATAAATACTGAGCATAATCATTAATATTGTATCAATGAAATTGTCATATCTATTTTGCCCACTATATTTTTTATTGGGTATTTCATAATCCGGAATACTATTTCCAAATATCATCTTTTCGTATTTACTATAAGTATCCTGATTTTCTATTTTCTCATCATTATGGCATATGGCCAGTCGAATATTATTCAAAATTTTAATATGGGATATTTCTTTCTCAAAAAAAACTTTCCACAATTCTTTAAATGGATATTTATCTTCCAAGGGAAGTGTATCACCATAATTAGTCATGCTTAAACCATTTCCAAGTAGACGTTCGTCTCCGTAAGCGGTTTTATACTCTAGCAAACTGTTATCATCTAAATATTTTACAAGTTTATTGAGAATGTCATCAATGGTCTTTTTAGGAACATTAAAATATTCATCAATCTTATTTTTATTAGCTTTCATATCAGGAATATCAAAAGACTCATGTGGGTTATAAAGACCATATCCTTCAGTATTTAATATCTTATCCCCACAGCCTTTACCTGTAATTTCATCAATCAATATCTGTTCCTTCTCAGAAGGGTCCTCTATCTTTGACGCGACATTAATCAACAGGTCAACAAAGCTTTTATTATTTTCTTTCTTACTTTCTTTATTTTTTGCTTCACTAATTAATGTAAGTCCTCCCATTCTCATTTCTTCCTTACCGGACTGAACAAGCCTTGTTGCACAAGAAATCAGCTTATCACCCTCTTGTCTTACCAACAAATTAATAACATTCTGCCTCATATCGCTTGTCTTATATTTCAGATACTCCTCCAGCATAATATAATGCCTGTCCTCTAGTGGGATATTCTTGATAATTTCATAAGCGTTGTTTCTAGTCATAGATTCCTTATCTGCTACAAATCTCACAAGCATATCTCTTTGAATATCAGTCTTTGGTGAATTTAGTAATATTTCAACATATAAACTCCTGTTTGAAGAATAATTACCATTAACCTCTATATTGGGTATTTGCTGGACTATATAGTCTATTAAAGAATTATCTTCAAGTGAATAGGCAGTTAAACACATCCTGACAATCAGTTGTGTTTGGGAAATACAAACGCTATACCATGGAAAAATACAAGGTGAAAACTCCAATTTCTTTTTTTGCATGCTCTCATATATGTTCTTAAGGATTTCATAATGCCTGTAGGCTTCATCTTCATCCTTATATAAATACGTAACTGGAACTTTTAAGTAGGTTTTATTGTCCTTGTCTATGTTATTCTGCCTGTTTACTACTTTATAAGCATAGTCTTCAACACCGTCAAGATACGTGGGTATAAATGCTGCAAGCATTTCATAATCATCACTATACTTCTCTACTACCTTTATTGCAGATCTATCGGAAAAATCTTTATACGCTAGAGCTCTATTGTAATATGACATAGTAAGGAGTTGATTTCTTGTGCCATTCTCTAGATAGCCTTCCATAACACTAATTGCTGCTTCCACATCATAAAATCCAATTGACCAAAGTCCAATTATAATCTCAATACTATCATTGCTTTCGGTAAACTCATAAGCCTTTTGCCTGTCTCTTAGTGCAAGCTTCATATTCTTTAAAATCTTGTCTGTAATTCTATCCATATTCTGAGTATCATATAAGCCTGTCCAGGTAGCAAGTGCTCTCTTAACAGCAGCAAACCTAACAAGATTATTATCAACGATAACGTCAAATATGGTCAGAAACCCTTCAGTAGTTCCACAGTCCGCATTTTCACATATAGCTTGCCTCACACCTTCCTGAAGCCTTGCTGCAAGCAAAAAATCACCTAAAAGCTTATGCAAATCCTTATCAGAACTTTTTACAATTCCACATATAATATCAACAGTTACAACTGCTGTATTGTTATCACTCAAGATTATATCCCTAATTGCGCCTATAGCCTTTTCATCTTTATTATCTATTCTTGCTGCAATCATATCATCAATATGGAATGCATTAAATGTATATAAGGGATTATTTTTATAATCCAACTTCTCATCAGGAAGCTTATTCAGAAGAAAATCTTCCATTGAACATCCATAGAAATCAAATACCTTGTAATCATACAAAAGTCTGAATACATCATTAGCAAATACCCCATATTTCTTAGTCCTTACTGTTCTTCTTTCCATTCCTCTGGAATAGGGAAACTGATTAAACTTATCGATTATGTAATAAAAATCTTCATGAAATTCTTTGGGTACATACAGGTCAACAAGTTCTTGGTGATTCTTTTTCATGTACTGGCTGGGATTATCATATCCACCTCTCTGAAATTCTCTTAAAGCTTCCTCAACCTTACCTTTACTATCATTGCTGTGCTGAAAATACTTTTCTAAATCTTGCGCAAAAACCTTAATATCACTAGAGAGTACAGTAAGCTTTTTACCCCACAAAGCGTTAAAACTATCAACAAGCTTTCCTCTGGTATTATAATCGTATTTCATGTTTTTCCTCACTTTCCTTATCCCCTTGGTTTTCTCACCACATTCTACCGCTTAGCATGCGTAGAATCCAAGTTTGGATGGCGAACAACAGAAAGTTTTCTCACCACATTCTACCGCTTAGCATTGTCATTTTAACAAAAGTTATTTCGCTATCCTCACAAAGCACTATATTATCCTCTAAGTTCTTCATCTGAACTCCATCTATAAATATTACAACTATCCCGTCTTGAAAACTCTGTTTTGCGTTGGTAACTGCCTTTTCTAAATCAGGTTTATTATCCCCGTAATTTCTCCCAAAGGATACTTTTCCACTCAAGGAACTATCCTCTATGTCATCCATGGTCAAAACCTTTATTATCTCGGAGTTTTCCTGTCTTTCCTCATAATCCTTTATGCACAGCTTTACCGTCTCTTCTATCAATACATCTACTGTATCAGGACAGATAGGATAATCATATGTTATACTTTGTATCAAATTATTTCTTTTTGATATTTTTTTGATGTTAATTTTTATCTTCATATCTTACAACACCTGATTTCTTAAATATTTCTCAATATTACACAGTTTACTAAATGCACTTCAAAAATAGTAGCCATCCGTTTTGGATGGCTATATATGCATTCTGTTGTTGTGTGATCTTGGTTGATATTAACTTGGTTTAGGTCATTTACCACCTTTAATTACTTTTATTTCAACTTCTTGTTTTTCAACTTTAGCTGAAAGTTCTGTGACCATATTTTTAACTTCCTTGACTTCCTCATATGTTTGTTTATAACCGTCAAAGAGAGCTTTTGAATTGTTGTCCAGCTTATTCTCAAGGCGAACAATATCGTTCCTTACTTCAATAAATCTTTTGTCGATCGTATCAAATTTGTCAGAAAATTCAGAATACATTTTGGTCATTAATTCAAACATCTTTTCTTCCATTTAAAACACTTCCTTTTAAAAAATCATGCCCCTATTATATCATTTTTCCATTTATTTAGAAACATTATCCTTAATTTTTTTACGGATTATACATAAAGGAGCCGGTACACTAGGTAAATAGTGCATCAGCCCCTTTTAATGTAAAACAAATTTAGATCTTCTTAATTTTCAGGTTTAGTATCTGTTTGAGCCCATATATTTCTGTAGGTTAAATTAGTAGATCCATAAATATATAGTGTACCGTTATTCATTATTACTCCTGTAAATGTTCCATTTGACGATAGTGTCTTAACTCCCTTTAAGCCTTGTAAATTGGTGCATTGATTGCCATAGTCATCTCCCCATGCAACAATAGTGCCATCGCTTTTTAAAACAATAGAATTGTCTGACCCTGCTGAAACTGATACCACATCTGTCAATCCTTCTGGAACATCGCATGATCCAAACATATTAGTGCCAAATGCAACAACAGTGCCGTCTTCTTTCAATGCTAAGATATGATTAAAACCAGCAGATATTGAAACTACATTTGACAACCCTTCAGGTACAGATATTTCATGACCTGCCACATTTCCCCAGGCAACAACAGTACCGTCTGATTTTAGTGCTACAGAAAAGTCATATCCGGCAGCAACTGCTTTTACACTATTTAATCCAGCAGGTACATCACATTGACCAAATTCATTGTTACCCCATGCTACAACAGTCCCATCCTCATCTATAGCAAGTACAAATTCTCTTCCCATAGCAATGTCCGTAGCTTTTATGGCTTTTTCAGGAATATCGCACTGACCATAGGAGTTGCTTCCCCACACTAATACAGAACCATCTTCTTTTATAGCTGCTAAATTAGCATATTGAGAAGAAATCTTTTTAATATTTGAATCAAAAGCATCAGGTAGATATTCTGTTGGTGCACCAGGGTTGTTACCCCACGCGACTACACTTCCGTCTTTCTTAAGAGCAGCAGCAATACCGCCTAATGATACTTCCTTCACATTTGTCAGGTCAGGGAAAAGCTGATTCTGCCAAAAACTATTGTCTCCCCATCCGATTACCTGTGCATCTTCTGTTACAGCTAGAGTACGGTCACCTCCTGCAAAAATGGCAGCTACTTTTGGTAACCCTTCAGGGACAGCGCATTGTTTATTAGTATTAAAACCAACAGTTATAACTGAACCATCTTCCTTAATTGCACTCAAATGATTCAATCCTCCAGAAATAGCCTTTATACCAGATAAGTCTTTTAAATAGTTGTTGCAGAACCATTGATCACCCCAACATACAACCGTGCCGTCATCCTTAAGTGCAGCAGCCCAAATGCTACCTGTCGCAATTTCAGTTACATTTGTCAATCCTTCAGGTGCAGGAACCCAACTGCTGCCATACTCAATTTCTGTTTCACCCGTCAATTCATTAAGATTAAACTGTTCTCCCCATGATACTATTGTTCCGTCTTCTTTTAAAGCTACTATTGTTAACATGCAGGCAGAAATAGATTTAACATCCTTCAAATTAGAGGGGATATTTTGCAAATTGAAATCGTCTTCTCCCCACATAACAACTGTACCATCTTCTTTTAATGCAGCAGAAATATTGTGTCCTGCTGCGATTGCTTTGACATTAGATAACCCTGCCGGCACACTGCACTCGTTAAATTTATTGTCTCCCCATGCAACAACTGTACCATCTTTCTTAAGTGCTAACGAATGTGCATAACCTGCTGAAATATCTATTACATCTTTTAGTCCGGCGGGGACTTGACACTCACCTACGCTATCATATCCCCAAGAAACTACAGTGCCATCACTTTTTAGAGCCAGTGTATGATGATACCCAGTGGCAAAGTCCGTTATGATGACACCCTCAGTTGCTTTAACCGAAGGCATAGATGTTTTTGATTTGGCAACTACTGGAGGTGCAAATAACTTCTCTTTCGGGAGCTTTTCGTTATATAAAAGTGCTTTTCTCATATATCCATAATCTAATGAATTAATAAATCCGTCTCCATCAACATCACATTGCCAAAGCATATCTTTTATATGTGAATACATTGGCAATCCGAGCATATATCCCCTTAAATTAGCCAAATCGATTGAGTTAAAACTACCATCTCCATTAATATCTCCAATCAGTCCTTTTTCACTATAAACCAGGTTTGATCCAATCTCTTGTTGATCACCAACAGCTGCGAAACTATTGACACAAGTAGCAGAGCTAAAGAGCATTAAAGATACGCCTAAAAATGAGACACATTTTTTTGCTTTACGAAAGTAATTTTTCATTAATAACCCTCCCTTAAATTATTTTGTTTATTTTCAAATTCATCCAGGTTTTTTCTTTAAATCCCTCCCTTCTTTAGAATTTTACTCACACACCCAAAATAAAAAATAATCCTGGAGAATTTGTTTTTGATATATTAATTACAAAGATCATCTTACAGTTGCTAAATTTCTACATAAATATAGTGCTTAATATTAGTTTCGTTTTGTTTTGAAGGTAGTAGAATTAATTATTTGGGAAGGTTTCTCCGAGGAACCGAACTAGTGTTGATTCGGCTTGCATCAGCGAATTTGTATGACTTAATTTATATATTAAAATTCTATTAGGTTTACAAAAAACAGTTATAAATTAAAATCTTCTCGCTTAATACACTACCATAGAATGGGTGTAAAAACGGTAAGTTTCTACTTATCAAAATATTTCCAAGGTTCTCCATTCAATTCTACACCTTAGATGAGATAATTAAAATATGACCAAAGTAATAACATTTTTTGGCAAAACATTACTTTGGTCATATTTCTGTATATTAATGATTGAATTTTTAGGTTGTAGTTGTGAGTATATGTTAATTCAACCTACTTCTAGTCATCTTTAAATTTTTTACTTAGCAGGTTTGCTTGTGATATGCCCCCTGGTACTATTTTGGTATAGGCCTCCAATAACAAGAACCTTTTGCATCACGGCATAATAATCCATTATCAACAAGTTCTCGCCTGAGTATAAAATAATCTTTGAAAGTATGCCATTCTTCACAGATAGCATTTACCTCTTTTTCAGTATAATTGCGGTTTGCTTCAAATTTTTCTGCCAAATAGCAGAGCGTTGCAACTCTGAAGGTTTTCTTTTGAGATAACTGCTTGATTTTTCCGGAATCATCAAGAAATCTACTTATTTCAATTTTGGGTCCCAAATTTGTTTTTCTCCCTTCCGTTAGCTTTTTAACTTTTCAGTCCATATTTCCAACAAAGTATTTACGTCATCTGAAAATTCACGATCTGTTTGTGTCTCCTTCTTTTCTAATTCCTCAAGTATTTCAAAGGTAAAATTAGATGCCCCAAACTGATTCCATGATTCAATCATGCACGTTTCAGGACAATAATTATTCAACACTGAGAATGCAAAACGATTCTTCGAACCTTGCATGTTTTTTGTTGCTCGAATCCAAAGATTACTATTACACTTAATACAGTACACCCCACCAATTACTGTTCTATTTTTATACTGCTCTTTCAGCGCTTTTTTTGAGAGTTTTTCCATTTATTTTTCACCATCCATCTAAAATAATTTAAATTTGAATTACATAATACTTAAATCGGCGCTCGTTTTTGAGGAATTGCTCATGGTTTTTCATAAGCCTTTAACAATTCCCGAACATCAATGCCCAAAATATCTGAAAGCTTTAAAATTAAAGATATGTCCGGATTGCCAG
Source organism: Acetivibrio cellulolyticus CD2 (assembly GCF_000179595.2). Taxonomy (NCBI): domain Bacteria; kingdom Bacillati; phylum Bacillota; class Clostridia; order Acetivibrionales; family Acetivibrionaceae; genus Acetivibrio; species Acetivibrio cellulolyticus. Next base: position 1,037,556 of record NZ_JH556658.1, read on the forward strand.
ATCCACGTTCCCATTTTGAAATAGCTTTATCACTGATATCTAATTTATCTGCAAGCTGTTTTTGCGTCATTTTTTGTTCTAAACGTGTTTTACGGATAATGTTACCGACTTTATCGTTTTGCATGGTTTCCCCTCCACAAAATAATTGTACCTCTTGTTCGCAAACTTTCCAATAAACGCTCCGTAGAGTTATATCATTGGATTGGCAATGATATAAGACCCTAACGCAAATATATTTTGGGGCATAAAAGCTAAATATGCTGAAAATTCAACTTCGCAAAATCCAATTATTCAAATAGAAACAAACTATGGGGGTAAAACATCTATTTATAAAATTCCTATTAATGACATAGACCCAAATAATGCCTCTCGCTTAGAAATGTTTGCTTTATGCAGTTACGCAGACGAACAAGGGAAAGGTGATAATAGTAAATTTGGGACTTATCAAACTTTGAAAAGTTTTGAGGAAATGTCTATTTTGGGTAAAGGAATAACTGAGGCCAATACGCTAGAACAATTCCAAAATGTTAAATTAAACTGGGAAAATGCTTGTAAAAAAACAGTGGCTTTACTCTATAAATGTAATGATTTAATACAATTTAATAAAGGTAAAGACATTTTGAATTTATTTAATAAATATCCTGTTAATCAAAAATAAATATAAAACCTAATTACCCTGTCGACTTCTAAAACTCCATCGCAATGCCGTTAGAGGCTTGTTGTCAAGAGGACCGTGGAATAAATGCGGAAATTTTATATAAAAGTTAAAAAACTGAGAATAACAAATATATTCTAACTGTGGAGTGTCCGTTTTAACTAGAAAGGGTCACTACTATTTATAAATCCATTCTAATTCCCTCCTTTCCACATTTAATTTAAGAAGCATTTTGCCATCAAAATCTTCTTAAATTAGTTTTTTGACTCAGAACCCAACGTCTAATGTTCTATTTAATGATTTTTCTACGTATTCGTTGAAATCTTTTGCCAAATCATATCTTCCGCCAAAATCATAATCATACACAAATACAACTGGACTTTCAGGTAAAAAACCTACTGGATTCCCTGAATTATCAATACCTATTACTACAATATTTTTATACTCATCCGGTAGTTCTTCCCTGAATCTTAAACTCTCTTCTACAAATGATGGCGTTTCTACAAACTTAGCTTCACTAAGGCCAATAATAATAGCTTCACCAACTGCACCTGATCCGAACTCTTTTATAAAGCTCTTGTACTCTTCAGGTAAGGTAACTCCTAAAGTTTTTTCAGCTTCTACAATTTTTACTTCCTCAATAGGTTTTCCAAAAGCCTCTGGAACTTGATCTCTCAACAGTCTTATCTGGTCAACTAAATTAGCTTTCATTTACCTTACCTCCCAATCTTATATATATTGCGTAATTTTATTTATTCAAAATCCGCATTAAATACTTTTTGTCCTTTACAAGGTTTTAAATCGAGAGGATTGATTTGAGTATTCTCATCAATATATTGTAAGGCGTCCGCTAACGTATTAAATCTCTTAATTTCATCTCTTAGATATTTTTCAGCATTCATGTTTTCTTCCTCAATTTCATCCACATAAACTTTATACACGTTTTGCCATTTTTGAATGCCGACAGAAGACCATATAGTTTTTTTATCCTTCTCAAATGAAAAAATTTTACCAAATTGCTTTCCACTCTCAATCCATTGAATCATTTTCTTATTGTTTATCAAAAAAACACCTAGCCTCTTACAATGTTTTGTAACCCCTACCTATACAGTATATCAAGCATATTGGCTTATGCCTATATTTTCAAGTAAATAGCACTTTAATTTGTCAACTGTTATGGTTACCTGATGCATGGTATTCCGTTCGCGTACAGTCACTGTGTTGTTATCTAGTGTTGTATCATCTATCGTAACCGAATACGGTGTTCCAATGGCATCTCCCCTGCGATAACGTTTTCCGATATTTCCAGCATCATCATAAGAAACCATAAAATACTTTTTCAATTCATTATAAATTTCCTGTGCTTTTTCAGCATGACGTTTTTTGATAAGAGGCAGTACATTTACCTTTATAGGCGCAAGCGAAGGCTTAATCTTCAAAACCTGCCTTGTTTCTCCGTTTTCTAACTCTTCTTCTAGAAGAGACTCAAACAAAACGGCCAGCACAAGTCGATCCAGGCCATAGGTTGACTCAATTACATAGGGAATATACTTCTCATTTGTCTCTGTATCAAAATACTCCATATTCTTTCCGGAAAACTCCTGGTGTCTTTGCAAATCAAAATCAGTCCTATTGTGCGTTCCATTAATTTCTCCCCAGCCAAATGGAAACAAATATTCTATATCACATGCTGCTTTTGCATAATGAGCAAGTTTTTTATGATCTCGAAATTGTAAATGCTCCTTAGACAGTCCAATGAATTCAAAGAATTTAATTCCATAATCCTTGAAATACTCATACAAGGCTTCATCATCACCCTGCTTGCAAAATGTTTGATATTCCATCTGTTCAAATTCAATCGTTCTAAATGTAAATTTTCCTTTTGTAATTTCGTTACGAAATGCCTTACCTATCTGGCCAATGCTAAAGGGCAGCTTTGTTCTCATTGTACGCAATACATTTAAAAAATTAACATATTCACCCTGAGCATTTTCCGGTCTAAGGTAAATAGTGTTTGATGTTTCCTGTGTACTACCGCATTGCGTTGAAAACATTAGATTAAACTTTCTTATATCTGTTAAATTAGATTTTCCACATTTAGGGCATGGTACTTTTTTATCTTTTATGAATTTTACCATCTCATCTTCAGTCATTGCATCAGCATTTGCTGATTCATCAAAATCATTAATCAGTATATCCGCACGATGTCTTGTCTTACATTCTTTACAATCCAACAGGGGATCAGTGAAACTTTCCAGATGTCCACTAGCCTCCCAGGTAGTAGGATTCATCAGAATGTCTGAATCCAATTCAAAACTGTTATCTCTTATTTGAATAAAATAATATCTCCAAGCATCTTTTATATTGTTTTTTAACCTCGTACCTAGCGGACCGTAATCCCAAGTGTTTGCTAAGCCACCATATATATCGCTTCCTTGAAATATAAATCCATATCGGTTGCAATATGCCGCCATTTCTTCTAAAGTCACAGTTTTCATATTAATTTACCTCCTTTTTTATAGAAAATAAAAAGTCCGCACTAAGCTTTTTGCTTAGGGCGAACTCATATTTACAGTCCGTGGTACCACCTAAATTCAGATGAATCTGCACTCAACCAGCACGAGAAAAGTCTTTATGCTGTTTCCTTTATAACGGGGGAATATCCGGTGGTATCTATTTGGAATACATCCTTTCAATCCACAGTTCAAAAGCGCCTTCTATATTGCTGTCATAAAGATTTGCACCATCCATCTTCTCTCTGAAATCAAGTCAATATATACTATCCTTTTTCATAACTTTTAGTTTATGTTACTTAATAGGGTAAACAATTTTTACACTTCTGTCAATAATAAAATTATGAAAGTTTCTTAAAATTACTTACAGGGCAGGAATATGATACGATATAAGATTCGTTTTTCTTATTTACTGCCTTTAATTACTTTTACCTCAACTTCTTGCTTTTCTACTTTTAATGAAAGGTCATTTACTGCTTTTTCTACAACTACAACTTTATCATAAACCTGATTATAACCATCAAATAGAGCTTTTGAATTGCTATCAAGTTTATTTTCAATTCTTACTATATCACCTTTAATTCCTTTAATGTCACTTTTGATATCTTTAATTTCCGTTGATATTGAATCTATTTTATTGTCCATTGCATCAAATTTAGTTGTCATGTCAGAATACATCTTGGTCATTAATTCAAACATCTTATCTTCCATTACAGCACTTCCTTTAAAATTTATATTGTCCATTATATCATTTTTCCATTTAATTAGAAATATTATCCTTAGCTTTTATTTCAATATAAACTTCTTTCTTTTAGCGGTTTAAATTTAGGTGTCTGTTGTAAACTATTCCATTCAATATTCAATTGGATATCCTCTTTAACACCAGCGGCTACTACATTTCATTTATTGCTATGGTGGTATCTTCATCATATTCAATAATAGAACTACTATTTTTCTTTAGCAGGAAATTCATCAATCGTACCCAGAAGGAACATTCTCATAAATCCAAAGTCTATTGAATTGACGTTTCCATCTCCATTTACATCGCCTTGAACAAAACATTTTTCGGATGTAAACTTATCTATCATACCCAAAAGATACATTCTCATAACCCCAAAATCAATAGAGTTTACAGCTCCATCTCCGTGCACATCTCCATATGTTATTTGAGTGTCAGGTATTGTATTCCCAAGATATCTTTCCCTTGCAGGATTTGTACCGTCTAAAATATCTGAACCTGTTGATGGCCAATGTAAAGAGTTGTAAAACTTAGGTTTATCACTCATGTAATAAGACTTAGGGAAACTTTTATCTGAAATATTTAAGTCCCATTCTATGTTGCCTTCCATATAATTGCCATGTCTTAAAAAGGTAGATGAATCTATTCTATGAGGATAGCGTGAATCAGTGTCCCATAAAATATTCCCAGATACCAGCTCATTTCCGATGAAGTTCTGATAATTTGACGAATCCTCCACAGTAATACCTTCTTTTTCAATCCTATTTCTTAAAAACGTATTACCCGGTCCTGCTGGGCCCCAGTAGTCTCCAATCGTAACTTCCTGAACAATATTTCCTTCAAATAAATTTGCATAAGCGTAATGCCCATGAATTGAAATATCACATGGTGTCCATGTACCGCCTTCATTCTGATAGGGTTCGATTGAATAGTTATATCCAAATACGTTTCCGTTTGCCCCAATATGTGTCATCATTGAATGTCTTAAATGCTTAAATATATTATTTTCCGCAAGACAGTCTGTAACATGGAATCCCAACTCCACTCCGTATCCATGCCCTCCCCCGCCCCAGTCGGTGGCGTCTTCAAAAAAACTATCCCTGACTTCAATACGATATCCAGTTGTAACACTGACATGGGCTTTTCGTGCTAACATACTATGAACATTTTTTATCCAACAGTTTGCTGCATTTTTAAAATAAAACATATTAGTGTCACTGGTATCGATACGTTTTACGGAAAAATCCTCAAAACCCACATACTCAGCAAATCCCTGAGTTCTGGCAACCGGATTTAACTCAGCTCTATAATCAATTCTCAAAGGTTCATCTATTGTAACTGTGCTTCCTTCAACAGAAACTATTTTCGCTATCTGACCAACAGCTCCAGATGCCCATGAGGTATTCCAGTCAGGAATTGTGTACATAACCTCCGGGTCATTATCCTGCTGTATTTCTATATACATTCCGGGCTTTATAAGCTCCGGATTTGAAACAGTGAGCTTTGTAGATCCCTTAGTAAAACCGTCTTCAATTTTAACCCACTGTCCTCTTTTGTATGTAATGATTTCAAAAGCATCGGAATTGTGATCAACAAGAAGATGTGTCCGTTCAGTCCCTTCACCTCTCAACACAACCGGTTTGTCAAAAGATAGTTTTGTCTTAATAAGGTAATTTCCTTCAGGTATAAAAACCGCTTCTCCAGCAGTTACCGATTTTATAGCCTCGTTAAACGCCTCATAATCATCAGTCACACCGTCACCCTTAGCACCGAAATCTTTAACATTAACCGATATCGATTTTTGAGGTATTCCTCCATCTATTCCTGGGTTCCATTTAATATTTTGCCCATACACATCAGCAGCATGTCCATCCATTAATCCAAATGACAATAACATAATAATACACATTACTCCAGCTAAAACAACTTTTCCTGATTTCATATAAAATATCCCTTCACATAATACTTCAACAAAATATAACCATAGTTCCGGTATTAGCTAATACCTACTTCCAGTCATCTTTAAATTCTTTACTACGCAGAATTATGCTGGTTATAACCACAATTATACTTCCAAGCAGGACAGTTATCAACCTGAAATAAAAAGCTGCCGAACTCTCATATCTTTTGCCGAAAGCAAATAAACCCATAATCAGCAATACAAATCCCATTACATTAAAGGATTTGATCCGTTCTTTCTTCTTGTTTTTCACCCTATATTTTGTGTCGAACATAGTCTTTCCAGTTTTAGTCTGATTACCTTTTGAAAAGGAGAACTCCAGGATTTTTAATATACTTCTAACAGCGCCATAGAGGGTAAAGTAATAAGTATCTGTCTTTTTTACATATTTTAATATACCGTATCCTATTTGTTCCTCCAATTCCTCCTGATATGATCGAATTGTACTTTCTTCTACCCGCTCACCCATCTTTCTCAATGCTACTTTTCTTTTCTGCTTCTCATTGTTCAGATTTTCCCTGTGGTATTTTAGTAACTCTGTCCAATTTAAATCAGGCAGCCTGTAAACCGCTCTATTTTGATGTTTAAATATTGAAGGTTCCCTATATGTAGTTGTTGTCATAATAAAGCCATCTTCAAATTCCGTTTCGAATGAAATCATCATCTTACGCATATTCTCGTTCTGAAGCTGATATAAGCTAACCGCAATACCTTCTTCCAGGTTTCTAAATATTCTCATCTTAGTGCCTTTTCCTGGATCCGTAATTAATGAATAATCTCCTACAAACTCAAACCCTTCTGATATCAGAACTTGATTGTATTCATTATAAAAATCAGCACTCACTTCAGGCATTGGAGATAAATCAAGTCTCTCGATTTTAGGTTTTGCCTTCATTTTTACTAAATTTAGTATTAACAAGACACCCAAACAAAACACCCCTGCAATACCCAGTAGCAAGATCAAAATCACTTTAAGCAACATACTCATTCGCTCCTCCATTCCCCAAATAAACTCAAGGTAAATTGTGTTATGCTTGATATAAACACCAAACTATAAATTTGAAAAAAACATTATAAGTACTTTCTAAGGTTTTCGCCTCCTATATAAACACTGATTTCCTTAAAAGTATAATAAATAATCAAAGCAATCCCTATCTGAAAAATAACAAGAACTAAATTTATCAGAGCATGTTTTATACCTTTTAAACTCTTGAATCTCTCATAAATCAGCCTGTATAAACCAAATGAAATCAAAATACCTGCACTATTGGAAATAAGGTCCCTTAATCTAAAATGACCTTCTGTAAAAAATATTTGAGTAATTTCGATAATAATTGAAAATGAAATTATACTTACAAAGGTCAGCAAATACTTTTTGGGCTTGCCATCTAAAGCCTTTAACATAAAAATAGCCATAATTCCAAATCCAATAATATGAAGTTTATTAGTAAGTGAAATACAAATATCAAGAAGTCCCAATCTAAAATCCAATTCCCCAAAATGCATTACAAATCCGCTCTGTAGCGGAGTATAAATCAAATACAGTATTCCAATAATAGTAACTAAAACAAATGAAAACTTTTTATTCATACTTATCTCCATCATTAGTTTTATATAATTATATCAAATAATCCCATAATTATCTACTTCCCACCACAACTTATTAATATCATAACTCATCACCTTCCTTTAAAATTTATATCATTTTTCCAGCCTAATCTTCTTTCAGAGATGATCGAAAAATCATAAGCGATAGAACACAAAAATCAGCTTCAACTTTTCAGTGAAGCTGATTTTTTCCTTCTTTTGCGATCTTTTTAATATACAAGTAGTTAATTATAGCTTACAATATCATTATTTCATCAATGCTTCCTTTAATGAAGTATAAGCTGGTTTTGGACTTAAATTACTATCATAAATCAAACCTCTTCCAGTTCCCGGGAAAGTCCCTGGAATCCATGAATACTTATCGGTAAAGCCCCAAACCACAAATGTTTTAACGTTAGGGTTTCTTAAAGCAATTTCCATTAATGACTTGTAATTGCTTGCCTGGGTATTGAACCCTGAAGTTTGATTTTCTGAATCATTCATACGAATATCAAGCTCTGTAATTGATACCTGTACTCCAATAGCTGCATATCTCTTGATATTCTGTTCTATAGCTGACAACTGGGAAGAACTCATTCCATTGATAAAGTGGCATTGGAAGCCTACTCCGTCAATTGGAATTCCTCTATCCTTCATGCTTTTAATCATGTTATATGCTGTATTGGACTTTGCGCTCATATCTTCTATATTATAATCATTGTAGAAAAGAAGAGCATTAGGATCAGCTTTTCTTGCAGTCTGGAATGCAATGTCTATAAAATCATTTCCGATTATATTTGTCCATACACTCTTTCTAAGTCCAGTACCACTATCGTCACAAGCTTCGTTTACAACGTCCCATTCTGCAACTTTTCCTTTGAAATGATCCATAGTCTTAGTTATGTGATTATTCATCGCTGAAACCAGCCCATCACGACTTCCACTCCAATTTCTCATCCAATTAGGAAGCTGATTATGCCATAGAAGAGTATGCCCACGAACCTTCATATTGTTACTCTGAGCAAAGTTAACCAATTTATCGCCGTTACTAAAGTTGAAAGTATTTTGTGAAGGCTCTATAGCATCAACTTTCATTTCATTCTCAGCTACAACCATTCCAAATTCATTTTTGAGAATATTTTCATAAGTTGAACCTGTTTGACCATAGAACCATTGACTGTTAACACATGTACCAAATGTTATTCCCTTAGCTGCTGCTAATTGATACAAGGAAGTTCCTTGAGGTGCTGGTGGAGTTGTTTTAACAGGCGTTGGTGTTGAAGGTGTTGGCGTTGACGGTGTTGGTGTTGAAGGTATTGTTGTTGGTATTGTACCCTGTCCAGGAAAAGAAGGTATCATACCTAATAAATATTGTCTCTCATATGCAAAGTCAATAGAGGTTACTTGTCCATTTGCATCAACATCAGCATTAGAAAGGTTTGTTCCTGTAAGTAAGGTTAAACCAAGCAAATGTAATCTAAAAGCTGCCAAGTCCAATGAATTGATGTTTCCATCGCTGTTTAAATCCCCTAAAGTTACTGGTTTATTTCCTCCAGCAAATGTAAACCAATCAATATTTACAGGACCTGTAAACACCAAATACAAATCGTTTACCCCTGTAACTCCACTTATATCACAGGTTTGTTCTGTATATGTATTCCAACCGCCTGTAGCTGCTACAGGTAATGTACCTATAAGGGTACCAGACGGACTATTTAATCTTAATTCAATATTGGTAGTAAGTTGATCTGCAACAAGTGCCTTGAATGAAGTTGCTCCACTACCAAAGTCAACATTTTTATATACTAAATAATCACCATTGGAAATATAGCCTAAACCTTTTCCGGTTTCAGTAGATATTTCTTCAATTTCTGCAGCATTAATATCGTTATATGACTCTACTTCTATTTTTGTAAAAGCAGACCTCTGATCATTTGTCGCAGTAGATGTAATTGAAGTGTTGGTTGGTGTATTGATTGGTGTATCGGTTGTTGTATCTTTAAATAAATCCGGTAATATGTTATAAATGTACTGATTAACATACCCCCACCAATGTGTACCACCATTAGCCACCATAAAATAGAAGTTTCCTTCTATTGGATCGTTTGAATATATGAAAGTATCTGTTAATTTTTTCAGTTCATCCATCTGAGGTTTCATATTGGGATATGCAATATCTTCACTGCCTGTAGCACAGAACAACTTATAGTCATGTGGCGCTTTATAACCATATTTCTTTGGAATGCTTGCCAGATACGATGCTGTTTGTGAGGCTCCAGTAGTTCCGGCACCCCCAGTTACTGCCCAACAGTCACCGCTATACGGCATATAATATTTGATATATTCAAGGCAGTTAATATATGTGTACCAGGTACATACCGAACCCATTGAAAATCCTCCAAATGCCCTGTGATCTCTGGAAGCCTTCATATCCTCAGTGCTTTTTGATTTTAAATAGGTATTATATTTGGTTTCAACCAATGGAATAATTGTTTTGCTCAATTCTTCATGGAAAGTCGCCACATCATTATTACCCTTGTAAAATGAAGGTGTAACAAATATAGCTGGTTCAATGTCTCCCTTTGCAATCATATTATCGATTATTACCTTTAATTCCTTGTTCTGACCTGGTCCGCCGAATAATAATGTCTCATCTTCGCCGCCACCATGCATCAGATATACAACGTTATACTTTTTAGAAGTATCCGACTGGTTATATCCGTTAGGAAGATAGACGTAGAAGTTTTTAGTATCACTACCCCAAGTGTAACTTAGCTTTTCAATAGTACCTTGCTTAGAACTAGTAACTTTGTACTCAGAAGGAAGCGATTTGAATTCTTTCTCGCTAGCTGCAAATACCGATAGATTAACAGTAGCCAGAATGCTAAAAACCATGATGCTCGACAGGATAAAACACAACCCCTTTTTTAAACCTTTTTCCCAAAACATTATAAATCCTCCTTTAAAATTAAATTATTACTTCCAAACCTTTTATTAATAAGGTTCAGAATAAATATATTTTCTAATATAATTGTGGCCCTTCTTTTTAAATTACAAAAAAATCAGCACAAAAATGGAAAGAATATTTTACTTTCATCGTCTATTCATTTTGCAAAATATCTTCCTCTATTTATTGTTCGTAAATTATTTCATTTTTTGTACTGAAATATAATAATTTTTTTAAAATTTTTTTTATTGGTGTGAAACAGGTGTATAGATATGGCTTTATAATTAGCAAATTCATGATATTATGGAGCTGATTTAGAGGCAGTGCCTGTTGTTTTAGTGTCAATTTAACTTTTATATACGGAAGGAAATGAGAGTAGTTTTTCAATTTCTTCAACGGGAATTGGCTTACTGAAATAATACCCTTGCGCTTTATCACATTTATGTTCCTTTATAAACTCCAACTGTTTTTTTGTTTCAATACCCTCAGCTATAACAGTTAGATTCATCTTGTGTGCGAGAGCTATTATTGACTCGGCTATTGCTTCTTCCTTTGAATCTTCGGTAATTTCATTCATAAATGATTTATCAATTTTAATAGTATCAATAGGCAGCTTTTTTAGATAATTTAGCGAAGAATATCCCGTTCCAAAATCATCAAGGGACATTTTCACTCCAATTGCCTTTAAATTCTTCAATATACCTAAAGCAACATCCAGATCTTTCATAACCAGGCTCTCGGTTATTTCAAGTTCAAGATAATTCGCCTCTATTCCTGTATCTTTAATAATTTCATTTAATCCCACTGTAAAATTCTCATGCAAAAAGTCTTTACTTGTCAGATTTACAGAAATGGTAATGGTCTTAATACCTGAAGCTATCCAAGCTTTTAACTGCTTGCATGCTGTCCGCATTACAAACTCATCGATTTCAACAATTTGACCTGAAGCTTCAGCTATTGGAATGAATTTTGCTGGCTGAATTATTCCCTCAGTAGGATGGTTCCACCTCACAAGCGCCTCAACGCCCTTTATTTCCATTGTTTCAATGTCAATTTGAGGCTGGTAGTATACCACAAACTCTCTATTCTTTATTGCTTTCCTTATCTTGTTTTCCATTTCCATTTTTTCAGAGACCTTATCATTCATATCCTGACAAAAAAACAAAAAGCAGTTTTTACCCTTCTCCTTGGCCTGATACATTGCGGTATCTGCATTCTTGTATAATGTTTGCAAATCCGTACCATCAAAAGGATATATGACCATACCAATACTAGCAGTTATAAAAAACTCCTTTCCACATATGTTCCATTGCCTTGAAAACAAATTCATAATACTTTTTGCTTTATTTTCGATTGTATCTTTAGAATATATATTACTAAGGAGTATTAGAAATTCATCGCCTCCAAGACGTCCGACAATATCACTTTCATCCATGCAGTTTTTAAGCTCTGAGGCAATGTTTTTTAAGAGCTGATCTCCATAATCATGCCCCATAATATCATTTACCATTTTAAAATTATCCAGATCAAGAAATAGAAACGAAAACTTTATATTATTAGATGTTTTTAGTATATCTTCAATTTTTTCAAGCATAAACCTTCTGTTGGGAAGACCTGTTAAAAAATCATAATATGCAAACTTCTTTAATTCCTTCATACTTTTCTTTAGCTTATTTTCTGACTCTAACAGCTTTTTATAGCTTCTTTCTCTAGACTCTTCTTTTATCTGAATAATTTTCACAAGACTTTTAATCATAAAATATAGCATAACAGCAGTAAATAATACATAAAACCAACCTTTATATGTCTGCAAATTCTTTAATGTATTTACGTCATTTGCTGCATATCCGGTTATAATATTATCTGAGTAGAATATCCACATACAGCCGAAAGCCAAATAAATAAGTGATATTATTAACGGTGCATATTTAATACAGCAAATTTTTTCACTCATAAAAAACAAAGGCAGTATTCTTATCCCTTTTTTACTGGGCTTTACTTCACTGCTCTCTTTAGAGTCAATGCCATACTTATTGTTTTCCATATATCCCTCACATTTTATAAAGTAATCAATATATTAACGGAATTATATAATACAGCATCATAATTAATTAATAAAAGAAAAGCATAAATCTATAGATAAAACAAAATTACGTCAACACTTAAAGTAATTTGATAATATTGTTTAATTTTAACATAGAACGACAAATAAATCCAGCAAAAAAGATAATTTTATGATTTTCAACATTTTTCAACATAGGTTAAGAATTACTCCACTCTGAATTAGTTTTATTCACCAATCTTCTCAGCAGATAATTGACCAGAATCCGTCAAATGGATCTCGTATTTTATTTGGGTTGCCTTACTTTCAACTTTAACAGTTACATAAATCTTTCTATCTTTTTCATCAAAGATTCGCTTATATGTACTCAAATCGTGTGTTTGAAATTCCTCCCATTTATCATTAAATATTTTACTTCTGTACTCGAACCAATCATTGGTTATTACTGTGTTCACGAAAAATATATTACCACTTTTCAAACTATTAACAATATAAAGGTCGCCTGTCTTTTTATCAATAATCAACTCAGTCGGTAGCCCATCCCTTGTATTATAGGGTATCTTCTCAATTACTTCTTGTGATTTTTCTTTATTATATTTTTGAAGCAACTTACAATTTAAACAAGAATCTTCACCAGTAAATACATTAAAAATATATTGAGCATCTTCTAAGTTTTCAATTTTAAACGCAAACTCTTTTATTTGGATATTATCACTTTTCGTTATGATGATATCCCCTTTCGAACCAAAAAATACTGCTTTTATTCCTTTTAATTGTTGAGGATCAACTCCCGTATAAATGCTAAAATCTTGGTTTTTATCTACATTTGTTATTGGGATTAGGTTATTTATATAATTCTTTTTTGAAGGAAACTTTACAAATAATGTAGCCTCAGAGCAATCATCGTTAGTATATAGTCCGTACTCTCCTTGGTCCTTTCCGTAACAATCAACGATTATATGATCTAAATTTATATAACTTTTCAACTCTACATTGTTACTACTTAGTTTTCTATACTGATTTTCAATTTTAACATCCCCTTCAATTTTCCAATTCTCTAACCTTTTTATTTGAAATGCTTTAGCTGCTCCTTCTATCGGTAGTAACACAATAGGACAAATAAGAAAATTCATTATAAGCGCTGCTATAATAAACTTTACAATGCCTCTTTCTCGGGTTATGAAAAGAAAGTTCACCCCTATACCAAGTAATACAATAAAAATTCCTTTTGTGTAGCATATATATCCACCTGTAGGTATTATATCCCAGGTATAATTTTTCATTCCAAGCTCAGTTTGTATTGTTAAAATCATCATAATTGCGAAATGAATAACAGCAAATATTATAAAATAAATTATCCCTTTCTTACCCCTCTCATTACCCATAATTATTATTCCTTTCTATATTTATTGAGTAGCCAGTTTTTTTGATATAAACTAAAGAACCCCTTTTCGATGTTGGTGTACAAATAATTATATAGTATTATTACAAGAATTGTAAGATGACAAATGTCACTATTTCAAAGTGCCATATATAAATCATGTTTCCAGTTTCCCGGCTACTTACCGAGAAATTTCGTTTTTGCATTAATATTTATATTCAAAATGCTTTTTTGCGGATGTCACAGAGGACTTTGAATCGGCTTACGAAGTGTCTTTTCAGAAAGTTGCGGAACCAAAGCAGGAAAGGAATACAATAATATCAAATATCGTATTCCTTTTTTTGTTCTTCTAGCAAGCGTTGATTTTACTGTTACATTTGACACCTGCTTTGTTAACAACGGAATTAATTCAATTTATCGGTATTCTATAGCACTCGATGGGATTTTTGCATCCCATAGTGCAGTGTTGTTATAGAGATTTTGTTTCGTTACTGGTTTTCAGCTTTTATTAGTTTCCCAACCCGGTAATAAGGAATACTCTCACCAGATTTGAAATACACCACAATCACATTATGGTTATTGTCCATGGTCAAAGCGATTTTAGAGCATTGAGCATTGATGCCAATAGTGTTACCTGTATTCCACAAAATATTATTGTTGGCGGTATCAATATTTCCGATGGCATACCATATATCCTTAGTCGTTTCAGTAGTATATACGTAAGCCACATTAGAATTATTATCCATGGCAACCGCCACTCCTGTAACGTCTTCATCGTTAGAGTCATCAAATTTGCTCGTAACCTTCCAACTGATATCTTTTTTTGATGGGTCCAGCACGCCTAACCGGTAGTAGTGTTGTTCTTTATGATCATTACCTCGATGGGCTTCTACCACAAACAAATTGTCATTCATGGTCACGGCGGGGTTATAACCGTCAGTATAACTATTACCCTCATCATGCCATTCAATGCTAGTTTGTGAATCTCCGGAAGACACCACTTTTCCGATATTTGCAGAAAGTTCTTGATCATGTTTTTTTGATTGCCCACGATGCACTTCAACGATATTCATTTTATTATCCATGGCTACAGCCAGATCCTTACCCGTATCATAATTATGTGAGTCTGCGGGTTGCCAGTCGATTTTCCACGAGGGTTTGCTCTCATCATTGTACTCGAGTGCGAGTTTGCCCACCCGGTATCTATGATCGTCCTCATCAGAATCAGTGTGTACTTCGACGATATTGTCACAATCATCAATAGCGACTGCTATTCTTTTTCCTTGACCCGTTTCATAGACTTGGGAAGCGGTATCGGCGGTATTCCATTCGATGTATGCTGTTCCAGTATCATCGGAATCATTTAGATTATATTTATTGAACCTTAGATAACCTACCATGTAATAGTGGTTGCCATGTTCATCGCAATGGACTTCGACCAAATGGTTTTCGTTATTCATAGCAATCGCCAGGATCGAATCGTTATCGAATCCGCTGCTTTCATCCGGGAACTGGATTTCTTCGCCCCACTCAATTGTTGTCGAACTGCCTCCCTCGGAATAATCAAGTTGCAAGTGCACGCCTTTATGGTCGGAGGCAGGTATTGAATCAGCGTTTTTAAAATTAATAATTTCGTGATCTCCAAACGTACTACTCCCATTGCGCACCAATATGTAATCGAAAATCCCCCAACTTTTATCGGATGGAAGGTTACTAGGATCATCCCAGGCGTGATAAGTAATATCATCTCGAGTTGGTTGGTAACCTTTTTTAAAGCCCGCTTCTAAGGCTTGGCCGATGGTATTATTATATACTGCTATGGCATCATCATCTTTAGGAATGTTATAAATGTCCGAACTTGAAGTATCAAAGACATTTAAATCACCACATATTATTACCGGCTCATTTGCGTCATTAAAGTGTTCTCTAATTCTTTCCAGTATTAACGACATAGAATCTTTCCGTTTTTCTCCTTCCGGATCTTGATCCTCACTGGGCTGGATAAAATGTGTACTCACTAAACCTAATTTCTTGCCTGCGGCAATTTCGAATTCAAGGAGCATTGCCACTCTATAACTACCCCATTTTCCTCCAGGCAACGATATCTTTTCTTTTTCCCCTATGTTTTGGTAGTTTGAAAACACTGCAATAGATTCTCCATCTAAGGATACGCCATTTTTATTTCTGTGTGTATACCATTTCACTGAAGTTGTTTGCTCAAGGGAATCTTTCACTTGCTCTACTTGATTGCCTCCATCATTTTTGTTGATCTCTTCTACACAGATAAGCCATACTCCCTCCGGGTCCTGTTTATACAGGTTACTGAACCCGTTTTCAAATACTTCTAATGCGGCCTCCTTACTTTTGATAATCTTATTGCGGTCTTCCCCGTTTTTACCCATAGCCATGTTATAGCTAACAATATGGATCTTCATGTTATACCCCCTCTTTTTTTGGTTCTCATAGACATAACTCAATTTAACTAATAGGACTTCCCTTTATAATTATACTCAGATTTTATCTTTTATTCCACTTAATTCCACATATACAATCAATAATAGTAAATTCATCTATTCTTTCACTATTCACCCTTTTATTTTAAAGTACTGTATGTCTTCATCCTAACAAGTCATGACCGCAGGAAAATTGACCGAAAGAAAAGTTGACAAAACGCTTCTGAAATCCAAATCAATACTCAATGGATAGAGTTTTGGAAGTCAACAGGAGTTTACCGAGTGTTGCTGATGATTGGAAGTTTTCTTTTAGGCATCAGCTATGTATGGTATATTAAATTCATAATAGAATTTTCAGAATAAAACCTTTTTATTATTTAAAGGTAAGGTGACAGTTATGAAATGGGAAGAAGTTAAAAGAGTTTACCCTAATCAATATGTTCTTTTGACTGCTCTTGAACACCATATTGAAGGAAATAAAAAATATATAGATGATATGGCTGTGATTCGATCAATACAAGACCCAAAAGAAGCCACAAAAATATTAGTCAAGTGTAAAGGTGATAATTTTGTATACCACACAGCAAAAGACCAGGTTGTTATGGAAATAGTAACCAATCCTGTGTATAGAGGAGTATTATAAAATGGAGATTAAATTAAACAATGGTATTTTGTATGCTACTTTGGAACTAACTTATAATGGCAAATCAAAAATATTAGATGATATTATTATTGATACCGTAGCGGCACATTCTATATCTGATCTGAAAAATCTAAAAATATACCCGTATGAATAGAAACTCTATAAAATGCTTTTTTTCAAAAACCTCTGCTAGGAGCTAACGAAGCCCTTCTCTTTTTTGGGGAGAGGGGGATTTTTAATTATAAATCAATAGTTTTTGAAGTCGACAGGGTTGGGAAATACCCATTATAGCGTTTTTTCAGTTGTTTATTCTACTACTGTTTTTAAAATTACTCTACTGTGGTAAAATAAAACTATTAAGAAGAGATTGGCGGTGATTAAATGAAATGGGAAGAAGTTAAGAGTGTATATCCTTCTGCATGGCTTTTGATAGAAGCAATAGAAGCACATACCGAAGGCGAAAATAGAATTATTGATAGAATATCAGTTATAGATTCTTTCCAAGACAAATCAAGCAAATTAGCATTTTTGAAGTATTTAGAACTGCATAAGGATTTTCCTGATAGAGAGTTCTATGTTGTTCACAGTAAAAGAGAAATCCTTGATATTAAGGAACAAAAATGGGCAGGTTTGGGAGTGAGGGCAAGCAATGAAATTTGATCTCAAATATGGAATTCCTTTTATCAGTGCTGTTTTCAAACATGGTGATAAAGAAATCCTTTTAGAAAATGTTGTTATTGATACTGGCTCAGGAGGAACAATCTTGCCCACTGAAATAGCCTTTGAATTAGGTCTTGAAGCTGAATTGAATGATACACTACACAGAATACGTGGCGTTGGCGGAACAGAATTTTGTTTATGAAAAAGTTATTGATTCCATCCAGTTAGTAAACGTTGAAGTGTATGTTGAGTCGCTTACGGTTTACCGTTTACGTTATTTCTAGTAAAAAAAAGAAAACCGGGATTGCTCCCGGCATAGTGACTTTATATATTTTTCTTTAAAATTGTTGAACATCTGCTCCTAACTTAGGCAGCAAGTATTCTGATATTGTTTTAATCATTTTATCATCATTACCAAAAATCTTTCCGGCTACAGCGACCTGATTAATTAACAAAACGGAAAGATTCTCAGAATATGCAAAGTAAAAGAATTCATCGTTAAACCATGATTTTTTCAAACAATACTTATCACATATTCCATCCATTATTTCAAAAGGTTTAGCTTCTTTACGTAATTCTTCTGTCTCTCTCATAGAATTGATACTAGCTCCAAAACCTATATTTTTCAAAAAGAACTTTTCCTCGTATGATCGTACTGCACATTGAAATAACAGATTTTCAAACGATGAGCTAATAAAGCAAGTATCTTCATAAAATACCCCATTCTCAGTATTGTTATCCAATTTCAATATATATGACATTCCTACTTCATCTGTCAAAAATTCAAAATTGTATGGGTCTAGGCTTTCTTTTTCAAAGTTATATATCTCCTTATTTTGTTCAATTAAATTCATAATAGAAAATTCACCTTTTAATGGCTTTGATAATAATCCTCCATCATCACCACCTGCATATTTAGCAAATTCAACGAACGAATATGGAAAGTCTAAATTCATTTCCTCCATTCCAAGATATTTTTTTAGATCAACAATACATCTGTCATCTATTGGTTTTATTTTATGAATCCACTCCGAATCAGCCGATCCAATATAAATATTCAACTGATCTATCAAACTTAATCTATCTCTTTTTTCAAAAATACTCCTATTTGCGATTTGCATAATTTATATAAACCCTCCAATAAGCTTTACATGTATCACATGCTTCCATTTGATTTAGAGAACTGGCCCCTTCAAAATAATGTGGATTACCAATTTCATTATAATACCTTGTATCCATACCTATAATTGGACTTTCATTGTAATGTGCCGCAGTTACAGCTTTAGGTTCAGCACAAACTCCAGGTAAGTTTCCATTTCCAACTGCATTCGGAATTTGTGCTTTTAATGCTTCGTCCGTAATGTGAGATACATTATATTTATTATATCCTGCACTTTCATTCAACGCACTTTGTAATTTATTTGCAAAATCTTTTCCGTAAACAACATTACCATCAGCTGCTCCACTTATACCTACAGATACAGTTCCATCTTCATGTAGAATAACTGAAGTAACAGGATTTTTTCCTACATACTTTTTAGGAGTATCAAAAGCCTTTATCGCATTACCACTAACACTAATATCATAAAAACTAGTAATACCACGGATTTTATCCCATATAGCAGATATTGAGCTATGTGTAGTAATTTGCTTTTTATAAGTAAGGCGCATATTACTTTGTACCTTTCTAAATATTATTACAATACATTATATCATAACTTTTTACAGCAAAAAACAATATAGGCACTGTTCAAAGTGCCATATATAAATCATGTTTCCAGTTTCCTTGTAGGTGGATTTTGATATTCTGTTTTGTTCTTCATCATTGTATTTCCATTTCCTAAATTATAGATACTTATTACATAAACTCGAGATCAAATAATACTAATGCTAACTTTTATAAATCTGGCAGTATGTATTTATAAGTTTTAATAAATTCGTAATTTATCTATAGGTATTTATTATAAAGCATTTATATTCGCTTCGGCTTGGGCGCATTCTTTTAAACACTGTTCATATTCTGCAAGGAGAAATTGCCTTCTATTCAAGACTTTATAAGTTATTAGCTTAAGCTCATTTGTACCACTAAGCAGTAATTTCTCTAATTTACATTTTTCCAATTTTATTTCGTTATCAATTTTTACAATAAGCAATGGATCAATTGGTTGATTAGGATTAAAAGTAAACTTCTTTTCAATAGATTGTTTCCAGTTCAATAGTTTCCCAGTGTATACCGGACCAAAACCTTGTATTTTCATAATTGCTTGTTTTTCTATATCCGAAGCAGTTTGAATTCCATATGATTGAAGAGTAGCCTTTCTACCAGGTCCAATTCCTTCTATTGATGCCCGATCTATATCAAAGCCATCTAAAAATTTTTCCAGCTGATGTTTATAACGATCTTGATTAACCTGATGCATTTTTTTCTCTCTTTGGGAATGTAAATTTTGATAGCCTTGTTTTACTTTTGAAAGTTCATCCATCTTCTTACAAAACTCAATTTCTCCAGCTTCAAGTTCCCATTTTTCCTCTAGATTTCTCAAACGTTTTTGGATTAAAGAAAAAGAGTTATTAACTTCAGACTTTATACTACTGTATTCACTTTGGGAAAGCACGCAAACAGTAACAATAATAATAGCAATAGCAATTCCCCAAAATACTCCTGCAATTCCAAATAGAATTAGTCCAGCAATAATGATACTTAAAACAATTATAAATATAATTGCTAATCGTAATTTATATTTTCTAGAACTCCTCTTTATTCTAGGGTCAGGCTCTGCCGAGTAGTTTTTCATATTTGGTAGCTTAGGGGCTTGACCTGGAGACTGAATTTGAGTGATTTGATTCCAAACAATAGATATATTAAAACCTTTTTTGCTTTCTAAGGTTAATTCAGCAAAATTAAATAAAACAATGCCAGTTTTCGACTCAATTTCACACCATGGACATGCATGAACTGATTTTAAATACATATGAGTGTTATTATTGCTACATTTTTTAAGTTCTTTGATTTGCTCATCTAGTGCGATTACCCATTCTTTGGGCTTAGGACGATTATTTACCTTTATACCCTCAGGGGAAAAAGCCTGCTCAAATAGGCTTGCAAGCTTAGGGGTAACATTAGAAAGTGATAGCGTATTTGGCGGTTGTTTCATTTGCTTAAGTTTTGCAGAAATACCATAAGCAAAGCGAAATTCTTGAATTGCCTTTTCTAGAGACATTTCACCTGTACCTAGAAAACTTCCCGAAAAAGGATGTCTTCCCATAAATAATAATTGAAAGATTAAAACTGCAAGTCCAAAGTTATCATGATTTTGTGTTCGTGCAATACCTCTAAAAGACTTTATATTTTGGAACTCTGGAGGTTGATGAGTGGAAACACCAACTTCACAAAGGTGTTTTTGTCCGCAGTATTCTATTTGAAAACTATCGCAATCAATAAGCATAACAGTTGCTTTATCTGAAACAACAACATTACCATGATTTACATCACCGATGACATGCCCATATTCGTGTATAACACTAAAAGAACGTGCTAAATTTCCAGCTGTATGAAGCAAAAAAGGCCATCCTGCACTTGGAAACTCACTTAACCGAGACTTAGGACTATAAAGTTTGTGAATATCTTTAAATCCTGATACATTTGGCATTAATAATCCTATAATTTGCCCATTTGATTTGCTGTGAATTGTATCTAAAGGCCAAGCTGCTATTTTTAAAATTCGGTCATTTTTTAAATCTATCATAGCCTTAATTTTATGGGCCTTTTCTTTATCAATAGGATTATGATATATCTTTGCAACAATATTCTGGAATTGGGAAACATTGTAGACACTGCCTTCTCCACCTTTACCTATTTCAGAACCTAAAATAATTTCTTTTCCACTGCCATTATAAACTTTCATTTAACCCTCCAAATTAACATTACGTAATGCTATCACTAATGTTTTATCATCATCAGTTCGTTCATTAACTTGTTGTGAATTTAGAAAGTTTGTTATAGGAATAGCTAGCTTTTCAGGTTCTGTTTCGTGTGTAGTGCCAAGAAATTTAAAAAGGTTTCTAAAAAATGGTGGGTGAACAGTTTGGGTTTTATTATGCAAAGCTAAATTTTGTAGACCATCAGTAAATACAGCAATTTTGTCTATAGTCCTATTTACATATGCAAACTGTAAATTATCACATGCTTGTGCATCAGTTATAAAATATGTAGTATTCTCATATTCACCTTTAGCTGGCCAAAAAATCCAATTGAAATCATCTAGATCCTCAGAAGAAGATATAACTATTGCACCATCTCCTATTTGAAAAAAGACACCAGAAGTAGTTCCTATTACAGCAACCAAAATAGTACATGCATATTCTCTTACTTTTGAGTTAGTACTTTCTGCACGAATATTGATCTGCTCTTGAATGTGATTAATTAAATCCTTTATAAGATTGATATTTATTTTTTCAATATTGCTCTCAGCTTCAAAAAAACACCGCATTTCTTCTAAAACTAAAGTACAGACGAGTTTTGAAGCAATATCAGCATATTTTGCACTACCTGCACCATCTGAAACAGTAATAATTAAAATTGGTTGATTGTCAGATGTAAATACAGTCTGACAATCACCGAAATCCTGGCAAGGTGTATTAAGTTTTTCATGTGAAGTTCCTACAGTAGAACAAAAAGCATACTTCCAACTTGAAATACTCATTCGATACTTGCCCACCCCTCTGGAGTAACCGGATTAACGAGATTAACTTTATCACCTGGGGTAGAATGAGAAACAGAACTAAGTGAATTAGATAACCATGAAAATAAATCCCTGAATCTTAATCCTTTTAACTTTAGAGGATCACGCACAGATATCTTCTTTAGTATTTCCATATCTGCATCTTCAACGGCGACAGCAAAAAACATAAATGATTTTGATTCTTCCCCTGCTTTAATTAAACTTGCAGCTCTTTCCCAATTATCTGTTGGAGCCCCATCCGTAATTAGAAATACCCATGGGCGATAAAAAGAAATACCATTTTCGCGATAAATAGCTTTACGTTCTTTTAGTAATTCAAGGGCTTTTTCAATTGCAGAGCCCATGGGTGTATTACCACTTGCCTGCAAATATGGTGGTTGAAAATAATCAACAGTTTGAAAGTCAGATTCAATTTTTACTGGTCCAAAACTCATTAATAATAGTTCTACTCTTTTAATAGCCATACTATCCGCTACTAATTCATCTTTAAATGTTATAATACCATTATTAAGTTCTTCTATTGGCTTTCCTGCCATTGATCCTGATGTATCAAGAAGTATGATACATGGGCATCTAGGCTCTGGATTTTCAGCAAAGTCACCAACTGAATATGGTATTTGGTCAAAATAATCCGACATCACTATACACTACCCTTCATGATATATTTGTTTACTATAAAAAATATGAAAATCATTTATTTGTATAAATTAGCATTTTAGCTCACTTTGGATAAAATAGAGTATATTTTTGTAGTATTAATCTAAAGTTTATTATAACAGTAAAAATATCACACTTCAACCACATAGCTTTGAAAATGTTTAGAGTTACCAATCAACTTATATAATATAACTCTACTAAGATGAAAATACACATTTAGTCTGATAAGAAGCATGTATTATTGGATTAATATAGTGATTAAACAATCTGAAAAACCTTAACATTACTTACAGGGCAGGAAGGGAATACGATAATATCTATATTGTATTCCCTTCCTGCTCTGGCTCTGTAAGTCACTTTAAAGGCACTCTGCAAGAGCCTTTAGAGGCATATGCGAAGACTCTTAAAGTATAGCTCCGTCAGCGTTTCTAAAGAATGGGGAGCAAAAGGCCCAAGGATTTGCTTCGTCCGGGACTCTGGGGAACTTCGTAGAAATACATTTTTCTGTTATTCATGACTTAAAAATGCTATACTATATTTAGAGGAAGAAGAAATGGAGGTTACTTTCAAAATGCAAAGGCTAAACCCTTTAAATGATTATATTTTCAAACGAATAATGGGGGAAGAAGAAAGTAAGGATAATTTAATTGCGTTCCTTAATGCTGTTCTTGATGCTGATGACCGAAAAAAACTTGTATCCCTAGAAATTGTTGATAATAAAGAGCTAACAAAGGAAATGATTTCTGACAAATCAGGTAGACTTGACGTAAGAGCAAAAACAGCTGACGGTGTGCAGCTTGATATTGAGGTTCAGCTTACTAATCAACATAATATGAAAAAAAGGACGATGTTTTATTGGGGAAAGCTTTTCCTTGAAGGAATAAAGCAAGGTGATGATTATATAAACCTTTCTAAGGTAATTACTATAAATATACTGGATTTTGAGTTTCTTGATTTGGATAAGTTTCATTCAAAGTATCATCTTTGGGAAGATGCAGAAGAAAACTATCTTTTGACTGATTTGATAGAAATTCACTTTATTGAAACACCAAAATTCAAGACTTTAAAAGAAAAGGACTTAAAGGGAAATCCCCTTCATAGATGGCTTAAATTTTTTGATAAGATGCTGTCCGAAGAAGAGTTGAAGGAGTTGATCGAAATGGATAGTGCAATTAAAAGAGCTGAAAAGAAACTGGAATATTTGAGTTCGGATGCGGAAACTCTTGCTTTATATAAGGCTAGAGAAGATTCTTTACATGAAAGAGCTAATATGATTAGTTCTGCTAAATTGGAGAAGGCTTTGGAAATTGCAAAAAACATGATGAGTTCCGGTCTCGACATTGTTACAATCTCAAAGTTCACTGAAATTCCTGTTGACGAACTGAAAAGACATTTGAAGCTACAATAATTTGATTGGTGATTGGTAAGCGAAAATTTATTTTCAGGTAATGGAAAACGGAAAAGCCGGGATTACTCCCGGCCCAAAATTATTCTGCTCACTTTATAGTTATTAAGTCCATTTCTCTAAATACACAATTTTCTAGCTTGTATTGTTCTAAAATGCTTCTATACTCTTCTGGTAAATCACTTAATTTTAACGGTTTTTCCGGCATACTAACTTTAAAATACTGATATAAATTTGGTTCAGCATCATATGAATTATAAGCATACAACCCTTTTTTTGAAAATCCTAGTGACCTTTCAAGATAGGCTAGCTTTGTTTCGTCTTTCGAGTTTACTAAAATCACCCTTTTAAATACATCTTGACTAATTACTGTTTCTGATGATTTTTCTAATCTCTCACAAATATATTCAGCTAAGTTCTCTAGCTGTTCTTCTGACTTACTAACACTCTCTGGTAAAAGCCCATATACACCTGAATCAAATTGTGCAATTTCACCTTTAGAGTCAACCGCAAACCACAATATATCATAATCAAAAATTTCTTCATCAGATATCCTTGTCATATTTTCACCCCTCATCATCTGCTAAAAGCTGAAACAACAAACAACTCCATTTGAAGCCATACCTAATGCTAATTGACCTGAAAGTGCCCCACCCCTGTCTGCAAGATATAATATTCTTTCAGCATGTATAAAGTTTTCATTTATATTGTTAGAAATAGGTTGTACTTTATAATTAAAACACATTGTAGAAAATGGATAAGACGGATTCGAAGCATTTACATCAACAAATATATAAATTGCAAGGTTCACTAAAAACCCTATTGTCCATTATATCATTTTCCCATTTGATTAGAAATATTATCCTTAGATTTTATTTCAATCTTCAAGTTTTCTTGTAGGTGGGTTTTGATATTTGTTTTGCTCTTCATCATCAAGAAGTACAATGGTGTGCTACTGATGCTGAGAGAAATTTCCCATTTTGAAAGTATTATTGATTTTCCATTTAGAAATTATTACAATTGGATTATGTAGTAATGAAATGGAAGTGTGATTTTGTAGTATGATTAGTTTTAAAGCTATTATTCTCTTTTTTCGGGATTGGTTTCAATTCTTTTTGTGGATGTTTAGATCAAAGCTTTTGTCTGACATAAACAAAGACCTTGAAATTGTAGCCCTTCGAAGTCAGTTGTCAATAGTTCAACGTCAAATACTTGACCGCAAGATTCCCAAGCCTCACTTAACACCTGCATTCCGTCAATTATGGATTTTGCTGTCCAAGTTTGTTCCGGGCTGGAAATCTTCAATATTTCTAGTTAAGCCTGAAACGGTAATCAGTTGGCATAAAAAAGCCTTTAAATTTTATTGGATTCTAAAATCTAAAAAGCCCGGCAGACCTAAAATATCCCGGCAAACAATTGCTCTTATAAAACGCATTCACAAAGAAAATCCTTTGCTGTCTCCTGAAAAGATATATGAGCGTTTAATTGACCTCGCTGTAATAGATGCCCCCTCACCAAATACAATTTCAAAGTACATTCCCAAAATTCGAAAGTCCCCAAGTGAAAAACAGAAACAGTCTTGGACGACTTTTCTAAAAAATCACCGTAAAGAAATATGGGCTATGGACTTTTTTACAGTTCCCACTCTCTATTTTAAAGTACTGTACGTCTTCATCCTAATAAGTCATGACCGCAGGAATATTGAACACTTTGCAGTTACAACAAATCCTTCTTCTGCATGGGTTGCTCAACAGATCAGAGAAGCAACCCCTTTTGGATCAACACCAAAATACCTGATTCATGACAACGACAGTACATTTACCAGTCGTGAATTACAAAACTTCCTGGCTAATACAAATATCAAATCAAAGAAAACAGGTTTCAAATGTCCTTGGCAAAATGGTACATGTGAAAGAACCGTCGGTATTTTAAGGCAGGAATTACTTAATCATATAATACCTATAAATGAAAAGCATCTTAAATACTTGCTTAAAGAGTATATTGTGAATTATTATAACCCTGCCAGAACTCATCAGGGAATTGATTGTCAGACACCAATTTTGAAAGAAAAATTGACCGATTGACCGAAACGAAAGTTGACAAAACGGTTCTGAAATCCAAATCAATACTCAATGGACTATATCATGATTACCAAAAAGTTGCCTGATTATTTTTTTACGATCTAACAATAGGCTTTTTTTATAATGCCTAAAAAACGGAATTTCCCGGCTACTTACTAAGAAATTTCGTTTTTTCATTAATATTTTTATTCAAAATGCTTTTTTGTGGATGTTTTATATTGTTATAAACACCACTTATTAGTGGCCCCTACGCCCTAGATAGAGTTTTTGAAGTCGACAGGTTTCGTTACTTCTGCCCATTGCACATTTTTACCTTCTGATTTGTTAATCCTTGTAAACCAATACCTATACGTATTGAAATTGATATTATTTTCAGTACACCATTTTTTTACCGTAATACCATATCACCTCTATTTTTTGCTAGAAGTATACCATGAGGAACATTTGTAATCACTACGCCGTAAGTGCTTCAAAACATACCGTAGTGTAATTAACAACTACTTCTGTTATGCTTTCTGATATAAAACTCATGAAGTCAGGAGGCATTTTAAAATGGCACAAAGAAAATCCGAGACAATATGGAAGCAGACAATTTTAGATTGTAAAGCCAGTGGCTTATCTGCTAGGCAATGGTGTGAAAAAAATAATATAAAATTGTCAACCTACAAATATTGGCTTACAAGACTCAATAAGCAAAAGAACTCAGCAACAGATATATGCTGGGCAGAAATGAAAATTCCAGAAGAAGTGATAAGGCATCCGGGTTCTGCTTCCATCACAATACGGTATGACAATTTTGTATTGGATATACACGAAAAGACTGATCTTCAGTTGCTAGCAACAGTGTTAAAAGCACTGCGTTCAATATGTTAGGCGGATTTACCCAGGGAGCTGAACATATCTACATAGCCTGTAATTCCACAGATTTTCGGAAGCAGATTGATGGATTGGTGGCGATTGTGAATCTACAGTTTAAACTCGATCCATTTTCAGACAGCTGCGCTTTCATCTTCTGCAATAAAAGAAAAACAGCTATTAAAGTTTTGAGATATGATAAAAATGGGTTTATCCTTGCCAGCAAGAAGCTTTTGGAAGGAATGAAGTTTCAATGGCCCAAGAGCCCGTCGGAAGTAAAAGAGATTACATTACAGCAGATGGAATGGCTCTTTCAGGGACTTAATATAGAACAGAAAAAGGCACATTATTCTGTTG
>NZ_JH556658.1:1065352-1068957 GCF_000179595.2 Acetivibrio cellulolyticus CD2
AAGGAACTGTCATATGACGAAAGGAAAGAGAAGCGTCAGGAGGCGTCACGTGCCATTCTTGATGCCTTTTGGTCATGGGTTGAAGAGACCTCTGCAATTTCTACTACAAATGAGAACCTGACAAAAGCTCTAAATTATGCTAAGAATCAAAAAAAGTATCTTGAAACATTTCTAGAAGACGGAAGGCTTCCCATCTCCAACAATCTTTGCGAGGCAAATATCAAACCATATGCCGTAGCAAGAAGAGCCTGGCTTTTTGCTGACACTCCAAAGGGAGCAACTGCTAATGCGATCCTTTATACATTGGTGGAATCTGCTAAAGCAAATATTTTGGATGTGTATGAGTATCTAAAATATATCCTTGAAGCAATGCCTAATACAGATTTTAAAAACCACCCAGAACTTCTGGACAAGTACCTGCCTTGGTCAAAGGATTTACCGGAAGAATGCAGGCTGAATCATAAACATAAAAAGTGCTTCAAAAAATGACACCATTAGCTTATCGCAATGATCGTGATATAGCTAGACGTCATCTTTTGAAGCACTTACCACTACGCCATATATTGAGGCGCTTACTATTGATTTACCATAAAACAAAAATTCCCAGCTGTTTTCCGAGAATTTTTGTTTTTTCATTATTGTGTACCCAAAAGTCACTCTTGTTATCTTGTTAATGTTTAACAATAGAACTAGTTCAATTTTCAATTTATTGGATTCGCAATACCCTCAGATGGAATTTTTGCAACCGACAGGTTTTTGCGACTTATAGGTTACTTAGCGGTTTTCAATCTATTTCATTACTCATTACTAAATTATAAATTAATTCTTCAGCACTTTCTGCTACTTTATATAAGGGAAATTCAGAATCATATTCATATATAATTCCGTCCTTGCCAATTAATATATTCACTGGAGCTGATACATGGTAATATCCACTTTCAAAATAGTATTCACCGTCAATTTTATATACTTTATTTAGTTTCCCAGTAATCGTAGCATCAATACTATCGTTTTTATAATACTCACATATGCTAAAATATAAACCTCGTTCCATACCATGTATTAAATGCAAACCACCATATTTTTCTTGAAATTCTAAAACTTTTTCATATATTGGATATCCTTCGTTATTGAGAATACTAATAATTTCTTCTCTTTGTTTAGGAACTTTAGTAGTTCTTGCATTTTTTAAAACAGAAAAAACAACATTATTAATATTATTATTCATAATTATATTCAGTCCTTTCGCTTTGCTCAAGGCAAAAAACGTAATGAAAATAGTGTTGCGCATATAAATCGCCTTATTTGCTGATTTGTTTTTGTATACTCTTTTTTAGTCTTTTGCTTTAGTTCAGGTATTTTCAACATTCCTCCTTGTATCATTGGATATACCACCAAACACCTTCAGTAGTAATTTGGCAATTTTTGCACCTTCCTTGAAATATTATTTCTGGTTCTGCTTTAAAAAGGGGCTTTACTCTTATTGTGGCGCCGAACATTTTTGACTTACTTGCACCATCTGCAATAGCATCATTTACAGCTTTTATATCCCCACAGTTTTCAATAGTCCACCTTTCTAGCGAAGGTGTTACACCATCTCTAGCAAAACTACCCTGTTGAATGGCTTTATTGCGTGCATTGTTTATACCATTAGCAGCCTCATTAGTCCAAGTTCTTGTATATGCACCCAAATTATCACCACTTACGTTAATATAAGTCTTGCCATTTCCTCCATATACTGCGGAAACCATAGTTACCTCTTGATCTTTTA
The DNA here is from genome assembly GCF_000179595.2 of Acetivibrio cellulolyticus CD2. NCBI lineage: Bacteria > Bacillati > Bacillota > Clostridia > Acetivibrionales > Acetivibrionaceae > Acetivibrio > Acetivibrio cellulolyticus. The sequence goes on from NZ_JH556658.1 coordinate 1,067,124, forward strand.
ATGTCCGTGCATACCTCCAAGCATTTTCCCTTGCAATATATCCTCCAAATGTAGAACTTTCACGTGCGGCTTTACTTTCAGCAATATTTTTAAGTACATTTTCTCTGATAACACTACTAGTTCCATTACCAACCCCCGTACTACCTGTTACCTTAGATGCAACTTCCGTTTTACTAATATTAGCAAGAGGTTCAAAAACCTTGTTACTCTGCTTAAGATAATTAATTTCTCCTCCCAATGGAACAAGAATTTCAGTTGAATCAACTAAACTTTTAACAAATGGGTGTTCTTCAAAATATTTTCCCGCTTCTGGGTGGCTATAAGAATATGCTTCGGATATACTTCCAGTTAACCATTCTTTAGGGTAATCTATATTTTGCATATATTTTGGGCTTATATCAAGATATCCACCAGCTAAACCTACCCCTAAACCTTTAATCATCTGCGGGAATTGCAAAAATAGATTATCTTCTGCCCAGCCATATTTAAAGCCAGTTCTTACAGCATTAAATGGCATATCGATAATTTTAACTACTGGGCGGGCTACCCAATTTATATATATATCAGCACCATGTGCAACTATTTTTTCAGGAATAGAACCATTTTGATCTACAATAGCAAGGTCTTCTTTCGTATAGTTTATTAAACGGTCTGCTCCATCAAACACATTGCTTACTACATTGTCTTCATTTTCATATTTTCTTTTATGTATAATAGTTCTTTCTGAAGTATATAAACTACCATACTCATATTCATCAGCACTATTATAACCTCCCACAGTATATGCCGCTGGATTACATGAATGTGTATAACCCACCCATTGTCCATTCTCATCAAAGTATCCATACATATGACCTGTGGGGTCAACATATATCAATGGGTTGTTAGCACAATACGCATAAAGGTTTAGGCTCAGTGGGTCTTTAGAATCACCGTTATATGTATCCTTAATAAAGAAACTGATTTGCTTTTTTATCAAGGGTAGATTTAATTTTCAATGTTCTACCCTTGATTATATCATTTGGTATTTTGTTTTGGAAGATTTGGGATTTTATATTCTGACTTGTTTTTCAGCATGCCCCAGATTATATTTACAAGCCTTCGGGCTATGCAGATTATGGCTTGACCTGATGTTTTACCTTCTGACATTTTCTTTTCGTAGTACTCACGAAAGACTGGATTTCTTGGGTTTTTGGTGTTCCTGTCCAGTATGATTTGATGGACTGCTAGAAGGTGGAATATACCGTATAGAATTCTGTTGCCTTGTTGGTTTTTTAGTTGTTTGTCTTTTTGACCGGAACTGTATGTAATTGGTGCTACTCCTGCGTATTTTGCTAGCTTTGCAGGGGTTGGGAATCTTTCTATGTCGCCGATTTCACCGATTAATTTTGCAGCTGTGACAATATCAATTCCAGTCATGGTGTGGAGTTTATAGCCCATTTTATCAACTATGAGCTTAATTTCTACCTCGATTTTTGTTAGTTCATCATCCTTGAATTTGATTTCTTTTACCATGCTTTCAACTAGGAAATCCCTAATGTATTGGAATTCTGGAACTTCTCTTACATTATCATTTTCAGCTGTTTCAATAATCTGGACTGCTTTTTTGACGGTATAATAATTATGGCTGTTTGTAACTAATAGCTCTGTAAGCTCTTCTAGGGTGGCAGTTTTGAGCTTTGAAGGTGAGGGATATTTTTCCCAGAAGGCAAGGGCTGTTTTACCATCTATTTCGAAAAAGAACTTATTGTATGACGGATAGTTATGGGCTAATTGGACATGTAGCTGACTTTTTAGAGCACTTGAAGACCTGACTAATGCTTCACGCCTTTGC
>NZ_JH556658.1:1069057-1072651 GCF_000179595.2 Acetivibrio cellulolyticus CD2
CAAACATTACCGCGACAGCATGTTTCTGTCAAGAGGTCTTATCAAAATTTCCTAAAAAAATAAATAAAAAATGCTCCCCTACTTCGAAGAGTCTTTGAAGAATTACTGTATATCTTCGAAGTTTCTGTAAAGCAACTTAATAGAAGCTATAGAGAGCTTATGAGTGGCTACGGCAAAACCGGAAATACTATTTGAGATATTTCCGGTTTTGCCTAAAGGAATGAATCATCCAAGAATAAGATGATTCATTCCTTGTATGTCGCTACGCAGTTGCCTTCGCAGTCACATATCAGAATCCTTCGAAGAACTTGCGTTTCTTAAAAGCTGCTCAACAGAAGCTATAAAGAGGCTTATGAGTGGCTACGGCAGAACTGGAAATACTATTTCGAGATATTTCCAGTTCTGCCTAAAGGAATGAATCATCCAAGAATAAGATGATTCATTCCTTGTATGTCGCTACGCAGTTGCCTTCGCATTCACATATCAGAATTCTTCGAAGAACTTGCAATTCTTAAAAGCTGCTTAACAGAAGCTACAAAGAGGCTTATTAGTAGCTACGGCAGGACTGGAAATATTATTTTAGATATTTCCAGTCCTGCCTACAAGAATGAATCATCAAAATAATTTTTGTTGATTCATTCTTTGTATGTGTCTTTGAAAGCTACTTTAAAGAGGCTTCAAAGAAAACTTATAGCTGCTCCGAAGAACTTTTCCGGGAAGGGAGCATTTTTTATTTATTTTTTTAGGAAATTTTGATAAGACCTCTTGACAGAAACATGCTGTAGCGGTATTGTGTGCTCCAGCTTATGGCAGATATACATTTCTTTGAAGTTGTGGAGTATTTTTTGTGGAGGTTGTTTTTTATGGTGTGTTTAGGTTCAGTAAGCAAGTTTTGGATGGACGAGTGCCTTGAGGTCAGGGTCAGTGGTTCATGGCTCAAGGATTTCGGTTTTGAGTATGGGCACAAGGTAGTCGTTGAGGTTACCGCAGGTCAGATAGTCATTAAGGCTGTTCAGATTGAGGATATGGATGCAGTAGAAGGTGAAGAGACATGAGAGGCAGATATTACGGGAGGTACGGGCATTATTCCCGGTACTTCCCATTTATATCATGGTTGATTTCCTTATTTCAGATTAAGGAGAATTAGTTTTATAGTGGTTCACCTTTTTCTCCTTCCTGCCATTTTGGAAGTAGTTGGAGGAATTTTCGCTTTGTTTATTATTGTTTTTGTAAAGGCTTTAATAGTGGGTGTTTGCTTCTTCATTGATAATGCTTTTACAAAGGCTGTAATATTAGCTTTTTTAGTATGATTTTCTATTGTTAAAATTATAGAGGGTTTTAAATGCTCTCTTTACATAGATTACAGGAGCTTTATTGACTGTATGTGTCTATGTGGGAATCTGTGTTTTTTGCAGTTTCTAACACTATCAGGAGTATGTCAAAAGTTCCAACAGTTCCAGTAAAGGTACTGTCTTAAATACAGTGCCTTCTGGAAACATGTTAAAAAGATTGATACAAGGCTGTAAAGGTTTTGCGGTTTTGTATGTAGTTTTTTAAAGGTTGATTGTTAAAAGGCTTGATACAAGGCTATAAGGTTTTTTGTAGTTTTATATGTGGCTTTTTAATGAAGTGTTTTTTTACGTGCTGAAAAGTCATAAAGTTTAATGCTAAATAAACGGTTCTATATAAATAAATGAATTTGCTTATGTGTCTGTGCGGAAGTTGTGCAAACGGCTTTAACGCTATATTTTGGGTGCTTACATTTATTAAATTTCAGACCGTGCAGGAAAGGTGGTGAAACAATGCATCAAAAACAAAAGTATATCTATGTAGGTATTGATACTCATAAACTCACTCATACCGCTGTTATTATCAACTGTTGGGGCGATAAGTTGGGCGAAATCACTATTGAAAACAAGCCTTCCAAATTTAATGATCTGCTTCTTGAAGTTAAAAAACATGCCAAAAGGAAAACCGCGGTTTACGGCTTGGAGGATTGCGGAGGCGTTGGCCGGGCTTTAGCTGTTTTCCTGCTTGGTGAAAAAAAGCTAGTCAAAGAAGTTGATTCAAGTCTTGCAAATGTTGAAAGAAAAGCACTTCCCATATATCACAAGGACGATTCCTTTGATGCCCTTTGTGTTGCAAGGGTTCTATTATCCCGCCTTGATGAGCTTAGAAATGCCAATCCTCAGGACTTGTACTGGACGGTCAATCAACTGGTGCAAAGGCGTGAAGCATTAGTCAGGTCTTCAAGTGCTCTAAAAAGTCAGCTACATGTCCAATTAGCCCATAACTATCCGTCATACAATAAGTTCTTTTTCGAAATAGATGGTAAAACAGCCCTTGCCTTCTGGGAAAAATATCCCTCACCTTCAAAGCTCAAAACTGCCACCCTAGAAGAGCTTACAGAGCTATTAGTTACAAACAGCCATAATTATTATACCGTCAAAAAAGCAGTCCAGATTATTGAAACAGCTGAAAATGATAATGTAAGAGAAGTTCCAGAATTCCAATACATTAGGGATTTCCTAGTTGAAAGCATGGTAAAAGAAATCAAATTCAAGGATGATGAACTAACAAAAATCGAGGTAGAAATTAAGCTCATAGTTGATAAAATGGGCTATAAACTCCACACCATGACTGGAATTGATATTGTCACAGCTGCAAAATTAATCGGTGAAATCGGCGATATAGAAAGATTCCCAACCCCTGCAAAGCTCGCCAAATACGCAGGAGTAGCACCAATTACATACAGTTCCGGTCAAAAGGACAAACAACTTAAAAACCAACAGGGCAACAGAATTCTATACGGAATATTCCACCTTCTAGCAGTCCATCAAATCATACTGGACAGGAACACCAAAAACCCAAGAAATCCGGTCTTTCGTGAGTACTACGAAAAGAAAATGTCAGAAGGTAAAACATCTGGTCAAGCCATAATCTGCATAGCCCGAAGGCTTGTAAATATAATCTGGGGTATGATGAAAAACAAGTCAGAATATAAAATCCCAAATCTTCTAAAACAGAATACCAAATGATATAATCAAGGGTAGAACATTGAAAATTAAATCCTACCCCTTGATAAAAAACTAAATCAGTTTCTTTATTAAGGATACATACAGCGGCACATCCGATGATCCGTTGAGTTTGAATTTGTACACTTATTGCTCCAACAACCCGTTGATCTACTACGACCCAACAGGTCATTTGGAAGCAATGATATCATTCCATATGTATAAGTCAAATGGTCAATATGAATATTTAGATGAAGCCATTTCACGAAAGAAAGGTAGAGACTGAACTTCATAAAATTGAGCTTGCAAATCAATTGGATTTTTATGCAATGCATAATGTTAAGTCTCTTGACGCAAGAATACAGTTTCAAGCTGATGCCAATTATTTTGCCGAATCTGCAAGATGGGATTATGCAAAAAAAGATTCTGTATATGGAAATTTAAAGTTTGGTAAAGGCTTTTCGGAAGAAAAAATAAAAGCATCTGATGAAATGGATAGATTTACTGCACTTTATTATGATTTTTGCATCACAGACAGATTATAATTTCATGGATTCGGATGCAATAAGCAAATTGGAAA
>NZ_JH556659.1:0-878 GCF_000179595.2 Acetivibrio cellulolyticus CD2
TTTAAACCGTACATTCAAATACTCCTACCGTGTCACATGTGGTTATGGATGTGAAAATGGTGCTCTTTATGGCGTATCACTCTGGGTTGCTTATTACAACTTTCTACGTCCTCATCCGTATAATTACTGGAAACCACTCAACGAGTTGGATGCCTTTAAAGATGCCGGGAACATGCCTGCCAAGTGGCAAGTCCTTATTTACCTTGGTCAAAAAACCATTTTAGAAATGCAGAAATCTCAGGTTGATTAAAAACTATCTGTTTTTAGATTTTGAGCCGAGGTAAAACTAGCCATCCAAAAGCGTACTTTGCTTTTGGACCTGCCCTTGATAGTGTGACAAATCAATGCTATACTGCTGTGAATAAGACGGTGAAGACTATCTGTTTTTGAGTTTCTCGCCGTCGGTGATAACTTCAGAGCATTGATTTTTCATGCTGTCAAGGGTGGCGGAAGGGATCAAACAACTTAATTCCAGAGGAATATTTTCACTTTTCAAGGTTCGCGAGAGTAAATTTCATTACTTTCTATTTTCATATCTCACTTTACACTATCGATTAGATTATTTATATTCTTTGCCTTTACTTAAAGCTTATTTTTATATAACCGTAAACATAAGGTGTTCCAAGCTTTTACAAGATTGAGGCAATTTCTATTGAAAAAATAAAATGTATTGGCAGATGTCAGAGACAGAATCGATGTGAAAAAATAATATATACAAAAGCATATATCCAAATGTATTATAACAAAATTCTCCACAAGCAGTCAATATATTATGTCCATGAATTATCAATTCAGAAATTTCAAGGAAAAAGTTTCGTAAGAATTGGGCAAGATTAAATATAAAGTTTATCATATCTGCAAATGTTAACCATTACTTA
>NZ_JH556659.1:978-99355 GCF_000179595.2 Acetivibrio cellulolyticus CD2
ATTCCAGAGGAATATTTTCACTTTTCAAGGTTCGCGAGAGTAAATTTCATTACTTTCTATTTTCATATCTCACTTTACACTATCGATTAGATTATTTATATTCTTTGCCTTTACTTAAAGCTTATTTTTATATAACCGTAAACATAAGGTGTTCCAAGCTTTTACAAGATTGAGGCAATTTCTATTGAAAAAATAAAATGTATTGGCAGATGTCAGAGACAGAATCGATGTGAAAAAATAATATATACAAAAGCATATATCCAAATGTATTATAACAAAATTCTCCACAAGCAGTCAATATATTATGTCCATGAATTATCAATTCAGAAATTTCAAGGAAAAAGTTTCGTAAGAATTGGGCAAGATTAAATATAAAGTTTATCATATCTGCAAATGTTAACCATTACTTATTGAAAGCAATTATCATTGCCCGATAAAGAAATGCCTTCAATAAATTTTTTATCGTCTTTAATCATTGTAGCTTCTGACAGTTTTCTACCTAAATCATAGCAACTTATATTGAATACCCTGAACCCTTGTCCTTCAAGCTCATCCAATAAATTTAAGTAATCTTCCTTTGTATCTCTAGTGCCCTGCTTGATGTTAATAATCATATGAATTCCCCTTGTCGTAAAATTATTTTTGTTTCACAATCCCGAACATTTGTTCTTTTTATATTATATACATTATTCCATTAGTTGTCAAGGAATTAAAATAAGTAGAATACTTTTGATCAAAAAAGAGTCCAATATTTTAGAGTATCAATACTGGACTCTCCTTGGATTTTTACAAGCTTAATCAGAACTGATTTATTTTACCTGAAAGGTATTGTTTCATTTTGGCAAAGTCTATAGCATTAAATGCACCATCAACATTTACATCTCCCAATGGTCCATCGGAAAACTGGTTACAAGGTAACTCCTGTATCATTCCAAGCAGACACATTCTCATAAATCCAAAGTCAACGGAATTAACCTTACCATCTACATTTACATCGCCCATATCAAAAACAGGCTTCTTAGGTGCAAAAACTTTTATTGGATAATAATGTGGCGTTGGTGTTGGGGCTATGTAGTTATCAAGGTAGACAGAAACATCTGAAGCAAACGAATCGAGTGTGGTTCTATCAAGTTCGGGGATGTCAGATAAGTAAAGGTATTTAAGATTAGGACATTTACTTAATGCACTTACATCAGTTACCTTGGTTTTGGATAACCAAAGTTGAAAAACTCTTGACATATTACCTAAAGCGCTTACATCGGTTATAGGGTTGTTAATCAGATTAAGATGAGATACACTATTCAAATTACCTAAAGGAGTTATATCAGTTATTAAGTTGTTGCTTAAGTTAAGAGTATAAAGCATTGTCAGATTACTTAAAGGACTTATATCAACTATATTGTTATTATTCAAATTGACTGAATAAATATTAGTAACCTTACTTATCGGACTTATATCAACAATATTGTTGAAAGAAAAGTCTATACAGCCTAGTTTTAAGTTGCATAGAGGAGCTATATCAACAATTTTGTTATTGTCAATAGTCAGGTCGGAAAGTTTGGTTAAGTTACTTAAAGAACTTACATCAACTATATTATTATTGTGTAAATAAAGTGTAGAAAGATTGGTCAAACTAGCAAAAGAACTTACATCAGAGATATTGTTTTCATATAAATAAAGTTCAGAAAGATTGGTTAAGTTACCTATAGGAGTTGTGTCAACAATATTGTTATTACAAAGATTAAGATAAGAAAGGTTGGTAAGGTTGCCTATTGCACTTATATCACTTAAATTTATGTTGGAAATAAGAGTTAGCTTTGTTAAGCTTTTTATATTGGAAATACCGCTAATATCGTTTAAATTGCCCGATAGTATCTCAAGAGTAGAGAGATTTGAAGCGCTTAATTCTGAATAATTGTTCAAATTAGTGAGTAAATTGGAATATACAATCAGAGTATGTAGTTTTTCTAAACCGCATAATGGCTTCATTTTAATATCTGGTCCATTATTTAGCTTTAATATTTGGAGATTGGATAAGTTGCTTAGATGACTAAGGTCTCTGATTTTATAAGCATTTAAATTTAGTTCGGTTAAATTGTCAAGCCCCTCTAAACAGATTAAGTCGGAAGATGTAGTAACATAATAGTTCAGATCTAAATACTCAAGCTGTTTTAAGCTGCTTATTGCACTTAGATCTAACGAATAACTCTCCTCTATGCTCTTAGCTGTCAGTTTTTTTAGGCTTGTTAGAAATTGAATACCTTCAAAGTCAAATGCAGAATCTACTTCTAGAGATTCCAGATTTTTCACATCTCCGTAATAAATATCGCCAGTGAATTTTCCTGTTGCATATCTAATACATTTTTCTAAAACATAATCTGGGAAATAAATGGTTGTGCTATCGGTCAGTTCATCATTAACCGCAGGATTATCAGGGAAAGTAGTAGGTTCAGGCCTAGTAGGCACAGGTGTTTTAGCAGCCATTGTAAATGCAACGCTTATTTTACCCGGAGTAGGTACGGGTAATTGTAAAACCGCAGCTTTTGTCTCAACTGGTTGTGAATAGAAAAAGGAGAACATCAATGTGTTCACTAGTAAAGCTGAAAGCATAATACAGATTAGTTTTCTTTTTTTTGAAATCATATTTGTACCCCCTAATGTAATATATTTGCAAATGCCTATAATATATTTAACAAACTCCTTGATACCGGAGTTTGTTTTTTGGATCGTAAGGCTGTTATATGCTGCAAAGGATGGGTGTATAAAAAGGAATATTAGTAACTAGTAGGAATAGATTGAGTATATAATTGCATTATATACTAATTTCTATAAAAATCTCAATTCTAATAAAGAGATTTAATAAATTGTTAATTATTCTTGGTTACAAACTGAATTTTCAAGACTGTAGCGTATAAGAAATAGACTCAAAAAAGTGAAACCACTAAATACAGCAACTTCACTTTTTAAATCTCATTATTGTAAATTAAATAACACGGCCTATTTAATTATTATAAAATTCTGAGTTTTATCAAGCTTAAATGAAGTGTGAACATCAATTTCAATACGGTCAGAAAATTTGCTAATCTTAATTTTTTTACCTGTAAAATAGTCTTGTGGAACATTTTTATAATTATTTTTATCCATTGCATAAAAATACACAGAGATTTCGTTTTTCCTTTTTATAGCATTTTCAGTTAATCCGCTATACACACCATCATTTATATTGTATAGAAATTCTCCAATATAGTCTTTTAAAAAAATGGGATCTTCCATAGCTCCAAAATCTACTGGTTCTTCATAAGGTACAATATCTAAAGGGTTTCTTACGCTTTCAGCTGACGAATAATAATAGCCATCCAATCTTCTCAAGTATTTATTTCTATCCATTAAAGGCCATATACTTCCCGAATTTTCAAGCATTGTTTTATATCTCATATATTCATTTGAAAATCCCACTTTATAAGTTCTATCCAAATTATCTATAATGTCGTCCTTTAGGTTTGCAAGTTCTTTCAAATCATATGATGCAAAAGTATTCTGGTTGTTATAATAATATTCTCCCATGTCTTTTGAAATAGCAACAAGACATAGAGCGCCTATCAAATCTGTATTTTTGATTCTATAAGCATTAGCTAAATTATGCCATGCTAAAATATATTTATTTACTGCTTCATCGTATTTCTGTTCCATTTTTAATCTTTCCATTTCAAATAATTCCAATTTAAAGATAGTTATAAGAGTTCTAATGTGAACTATAGAATTATCAGAACCCTCCGATAAAAAATTAAATTTTCGTGTTTTATCAAAAGTGCTTGGAATAGCAATGCTATTTTTATTTATAAATTCAAAAACTTCTTTTCTATCGTTATCAGTTCTTTTAATCAGTTCTATTATTGCTGATTTATTGGAATCAATAATCTTAGTATTTCTAATTAAATCTTGATTGCTAACAGCTAGTTTTTCATCAAATTCTTCAAGCATTTTAGCCAAATGATTTCCGGCGTTAATCTCTTGTTCTGTTACATATTCAGGTTTAAGCTTTTCTTCAAACGACCCTTCAGAAGGATAATTAATTATACATAAAATTATATAAAACACCAAAGCAAGGTATGGTATTAATGTAGATAAAACGAGAAATATCTTCATAGCAGTCTTTTTAAGAAAAGCAATCTTTCTGTAAACAATCGCTAAAAGTAAGAAAATAGCTGGAATAATATATATCCAAGGAGCTTTTTTTGGTATAAAAAATGATATAGCCTCAACTATTTTACTACATAAAAATGTACTTACAATAAACGCGAAAAACAAATTTAATCTCATAAAAGTGCCTCCATATCTTCCGCTTTTCTCAGATCTGCACAAAAAATGCTTACTCTGGCAGTTTTCTTTTCTATATCATTTTTTATTGCCAAAAGCTTTTCCTCTCTTCTAGCAACCAAAATAATATGGACATTCATATCAGCCAGCATATATGCCAAGTGTTCTCCTATACCGGAACTTGCTCCAGTTATGAGAACAGTTTTTCCCTCGAGTTCAACTGCCAACTTCTTTTTATTCATGTAAGAAGGTAGAAACAATATGTTTTCGAAAAAACTGTATTTGTGCATAATTTCCCTTTCCGTAGCTGATTGAAGCCCAAAATGAATTTTCTAATTTTAACTAATATTCTCCATAAAAGTAAAAACTCCTTTCGTAACATCATGGCATCCAGCGTATTATTCTGTTTCTGTATATCTTATTTGGGGCAAGATACTTTGATCCTATTGGATTAAGTATAACGCCAATTTATAAATCACAACACGGTTTATTATCTCCAATTCTCCCAGAAGTACAGTCAGGACACGATTTATATTTCTGTAATACCTATAAGTTGCATTTACTCTTACAAAATGTATAAAAATATAAATCTCCGCTTAAATTTATTGATTAAACAAACCAAAATATGTTATTATATAAACTATTGCTTAAAAAACTTACCATCAGATAAATCCTGCTCTGTTTCAGTATGCTTGTTTGACAAAGATTGTTTTCAAATATAGAGAAACCAGGTTTTGATGAGGAAAAAACGAAAGAAGGGATATTATGAGCAACAAATTGGGTACAGACTTAACAACCGGAAGTATACCCAAACATCTTCTGTCTTTTTCACTTCCTATGCTGCTGGGAAATTTGATGCAGGTAGGCTACAATTTAGTGAATACGATTTGGTTAGGGAATATTGCGGGAAAAGATGCTGTAGGAGCATCAGGAGTAAGCTTTCCTATTGTATTTATACTTCTAGGAATTGCAGTGGGAATCAGCATGGCAACCACTATTCTGGTTTCACAATATTATGGATCAAAGGATTATAAAATGGTAGAGAAAGTTGTAAATAACTCATTCTCCATATCTTTAATCTTAGGTATCTTTTTTACAATTGCAGGGATATTATGCAGTGATATACTTCTAAGACTTATGGGTACTCCACCAGAAATTTTCTCACTTGCTTCAAGCTATCTGAAAATAACTATTGCGAGTTTCGTTTTCATGTACCTGGGAAACTTAATTACCTCCATCCTCCGTGGAATTGGCGATACCAAAACTCCCCTAATATTTATGGCTATTGGGTTAGTAATAAATGCTATACTTGATCCTTTGTTTATTATCGGCGTAGGTCCGATTCCCAAGCTTGGGCTAAACGGCGCTGCTTATGCTTCTTTTATTTCACAACTCATTGCAACATTAATGGGAATGATATACTTAAACAAGCAAAACCATATTGTTTCTTTCCGCTTTAAGAAACTAATCCTAGAAAAGGATTTGACACTGCTTATTCTAAAAATAGGATTCCCATCTGTTGTTCAACAGTGTTTGGTTTCCATTGGTTCTGCGTTCGTTACAACTTTTGTAAACAAGTTTGGTCCATCGGCGATTGATGCCTTTAGTGCAGTTGGAAGAGTAGATTCAATTGCCTTCTTGCCCGCCATGTCCATGAGTGTGGCCGCCGCAACATTGACAGGCCAAAACCTTGGCGCTGGAAAACCCGAAAGAATAAAAGATATATTCAAATGGGGTGTGATCATGACTTCAGTTATCACTCTCACTATTTCACTGTTTGTTGTGTTATTCCCGAGATTGATCCTTACAACCTTTGGATTTGGCAAAGAACCTGTTGTAATGGATATTGGAATTACATATTTGAGAATGGTAGGTTCATCCTATATCCTGTTTGCTATTATGTTCATATCCAACGGAATTATCAATGGTGCAGGACATACTATGAAAACTATGATATTTTCTCTTGTATCCCTGTGGGTTGTCAGAGTCCCTCTAGCATGGATTTTATCGAGTACATCATTAGGTTTAAGGGGTATATGGATTTCTATGATAGCAAGCTTTCTTGTCACTATGGTTATCAGTTTTGCTTATTATAATTCTGGGAAATGGAAAAAACCAGTGGTCAAACACAATACCACCGCTCCTATCCCTGAATTCGATTAGTACTACTTGATTCTTAAAAGGTTGTTGGATATTCTCCAATAGCCTTTTGATAGGGTGAAAGTATGGTCTACATGGTACGAAAGAAACCTACCTGAATATGCTATCTGTATGTTAAAAAAATATTTTATAAAGGATGAAGGGTGAGTGTATGGTCAATGGTTTTATTATTTCAAATGTAAAGCGTACTAATCGAAATTTATTAATAACAAACACGGTGCTAATATTGTTTGTTGTGTCTACACTACTCTTATCTTGGCGGTATTTTTACAATGTTATCAATGGCCCATTTGAAGTCAGTAATAATAAGTTATTATCAATATCGGATTTGTCGCAGGAACTGGAGTATTATATAACGGTTAAGGGTTATGAAGTAATATATAGTGGGTTGTCGTATGTTGAAAAAAGTCAGGATGGTTCTGAAAATTCTAGTATCAAATATGATTATTTATTGCTAAAAGTAGATAGTAAAATGTTGGTTGTACAAACACGACCGACTACAGATCAAACTCTGGTATATTCTGGAGCATTATTGAAAATGCCTGATGAAATAGATGGGCAACTCATTGAGATTGCAAAAAAGCAAGGAATATCTCCTGATGAATATAGACAAAAGTTTTTGCCATATATTCTTGACACTGTAGACTTTAAAGCTGATGGCTATATTTTGCTTAGCTTAATTATTTTATGTTTCATTTTGAGCACAGTAAACCTTACAAAGTTTTTTATTAGGGTAATGAATAATCGTTTTCATCCAATACATAGAGCATTGTCATACTATGGCAATTCGGATTTGTTAGAAAAAGAAATTAATGAAGAGATAAAGAATAATGTAAAAGCATATAGTGATAAAGTAATCATAACGAAATCTTGGCTATTTATTAAAACATTATATAAATTGAAAGTTGCAAATATAAATGATATAGTATGGATACATAAAGATTCGTTTTCCATAAATGGAATTTTGATACCCGAAAGAGGAATTCATATATATCTCAAAAACGGGAAAAAATACTATGCGCCGATGAAACGTGAGCTTATAAATGAAATGTTTATATACTTGCAAGAATGGTGTCCATGGTGTATCTTTGGGTACTCTAATGAGATAAAAAATAAGTGGAATAAAAACCGAAAAGATTTAGTTAATTTTGTTGAAGAAATAAGATGTCAATATAGATGAAAATAAGGGCAGAAAAAAATCTACTGCCCTTATTTTTATTCATATATAATGGTTCGTTGCAAACTACTAGTGCTCTATAATAGAGTTTACCATAATAAAATTTTGACAAGATTCCGTACAGCTTCGGGAAGTGATTCAACCTCGTTTAGTATTTCCTCTTTTTTATATTCTTCTTCCATCATACTGATTTTAGCTTTTTCGAAATCTGCTTCAAATACTATGCTCTTAGGACCTTTATCATTTGACCATTTTGTCCATTCAGGAAGATTATCGATATTATTGTTAGGATTCCCGGACTTGATAAAAGAAGCTATGTAGGACATTATAGCGTTCTGAAGATCTTTTCTTCCCGGTTCGTTTTCTTGTGAAAATGATACATTGCCCCATGTATCGGTATCCCAACCAAAGAAGAATGATAATTCAAAGGCATGTCCGCTGCCAATCAAAAAGTCAAAAGGCTCAGTACCGGAACCTATACCACCCCAATTGAAAACATAACAGTAAACATCATCCTGGTTATTCTTTAAAATTCTCGCCACAGAATCTACTGTTGAAGCTTTCCAATACATAGAAGGATATTTTCCGCAAGCATCATACAATTGTCTATCCGAGTCGGTTGGCATTAATTCATCAAGTGTTATTTTAGGTTCTTTAACGCCAATAGCGTTATAAACATTATACCAAGTGTATCCGCTGGAAGTTGGAACAAAACCGAGCCAGGATGGGAGGAATGGTCTCATCTCATCCTTGTCGCTGCCAAGTATAACGGGTACTTTGTTATAAGCACCTGATTCAAATACCGAGGCTTGGGTGTCTGGCAACACAGCTCCGTCTGCAAATGGAGCTACAGTGGTAATTGAACCGTATTGATCCATGACTGAGCGCTCTATTTCTTTATCTGTTTTACTTCTCAAATAAGTTGATATTTGTTCATTAGTCATATCTGCTCTATACTTTGCAGCGGAAGCCAAATCAGTACAGGTTCCGTCTGCCACGAGAAGGTTGTCTATAGCTGAATTTGACCTTTCAATACCTGTTGAAAGAGGGTAATTTACGCCGCTTGCTCCTGATGCTATTATCTTATTGAATAGACCTTTAGCAAGAGGTGAAATCATTAGGTTTAAAGCATGATATCCTCCGGTTGATTCTCCGGCGACGGTTACATTGTCCGCATTACCGCCAAATTCTTTGATATTTTGTTTTACCCAATTGAGGGCTTTAATCTGATCAAGTGTGCCATAGTTGCCTGAGTTGTCTTCAGCTGTGCCATTGGGGTTTAGTGAAGGATTATAAAACCAGCCTAAAGGTCCTATCCTGAACTGAATTACAACAACAATCATGTTGGACTTGCTTGCAAGTTTTGTTGCGTCATATTGTTCCGCACCGCTAAATACATGACCTCCTCCATGTATCCAAACACAGACAGGCAGATTTTTTTCATTTGTTTTTGGTCGGAACACGTTTAAATAAAGACAATCTTCTGAACCTATAACATCATTTAACGGATTCCATTGATTATCAAGAGCAGGTTGAGTACATCGCGTGAAGTCATATGTAGAATATCGTACCTTTTTCCATGGTTCGGGATCTTGAGGAGCTTTCCACCTAAGTTCTCCTACAGGAGGCTTAGCATAGGGTATACCCATCCAAGCCCAACTGTCGTTGATTGTTTCTACTCCTGCAACTTTTCCGAAGGAGGTTTTAACTGTTGTTCTAAAAGCATTTTCCAATGAGGCTATTGTAGTGTTAAGAGATTCTAATATTAGTTGCTGTTGATTTGCATTTATGTAAGTTATGATTTTTTTTCGTATATCGAAACTAAGTTTGTTAATTGTATAAAAATAATTGCCGTTTTCAATATGTTTTGTAATTTTGTCTAGTTCATTTATGAGTAATTTTTTGTGGTGTGCTGCATTTTTTCCCGTAAATGAGGACTCGGGTAAGTCTTTAATACAGTCAATAAGATGCTCTAAGGAATCAATTGGATCAGGTGTTTTAACCAATGGTGCTAATAGGCTTTCAGGCTCATTAGAAGAAGTTAGATCACTAGGAAATGCTGTACTTGTAATAGTGATAAAACACATAATTATTACTAGAAACGCTGATAATACTTTTCTCATTTACATTTCCTCCCCTAGGATATTAATGTTATTTTTTGTGTCTAAAGTTCAATACATGTGATATTCTTTTATTCACCCCCTTGAGTATAGTCGTTCAGTTGTAATAACAATAACGACTGTTTCTGTAAAATGCGATATTTACAAATTTACATAAGTTTATTACAATTTTACCAAATATATAAAATAAATTAAAGATATGATGGGGAAATTTGTTAGCTAAAACAGAATTATATTTTTGATTAATTTATTTTGAATTATACGCAAATGCACAATTTAGTTGTATAATTGCAATGGGAGCGAGTCTCGTATGAATAAAGAAGCGAAAAGCAAAAAGATTAATATATATGGATTGTCTGCTGTGGAGTATACAATTTATTAGTATATAAGCTACAAATAGTGATATAAACTTTTGACAATCTGAATTAAGGGGTAATGAAATGGAATCTGAATGGATATATAAAAAGAAATACCATATTGAATTAAGTAATGTTGATTTTACGAAAGCGTTAAAATTGAGTGCATTGTTTAATTGTTTCCAGGATATTGCAAGCGAGGCTGTTGAAAGCCTTGGTATTGGAATTAATACATTAGAACAGGAATTTGGCGTTGCATGGATACTAATTCGTATTAGAGTGGACATTGTTAGAACTCCTGTATGGAATGAGGATATTTGGATTGAAACATGGCATCAAGAATCTAAAAAATTAGAATTTGAGAGAGACTTCATTGTACGAGATTCCAATGGAAGCATAATTGCATCCGCTGTTTCCACATGGGTTATTGTTGATATTAAAACAAGAGAAATTAGAAAAACTGAGTTAATTGCTTTTAATAATTTTCAAAACATAAAGGAGAGAGCAATAGACTGTAAATTAGGGAAAGTAAAACCTTTTGGACAGAAGGAAGTTGTATATAAAAAAGTAATAGGGTATAGTGATATTGACTTCAATGGGCATATTAACAATTCCAGGTACATTGATTATATTATGGATTGTTTTAGTGTGGATAATCATATGAAATATTGTGTTAAGACTATGGAAATTAATTATGTAAACGAGGCGCTATATGGAGATAGTATTATTCTTAATAAAGATATATCTGCTTTAAACTCAAATATGCTATACATTGAAGGTATTAGTGAAAAGAATGGTAAAATAATTTTTAAATCTCAAGTAGAGGTCGGAGCAAAATAAGGTAATGATCTTCATTTGTCATTCACCATTGATTTTACAGTATATAAAAGAAACAACTTAGTGCAATTCGGTAGAATATAGCAAAAAACACCTGACAAAAAAAGAGAGTGTTGCAAAACCACTTACTCAGTAATGCAGCACCATCTTTATAAATATATTTACCAATTTTCAATTGCAGCAATACCAGTCGATAAACTTCCTGAAGAATAATAAGATTTACCAGAAAATAACTAGAAATTTGCAGGAAATTGATTAACAATACCATAGGTCATATAATCAGCCATACCTAAAGCTTGTTTCTCAATTTCATCCATGGTTGATATACTATCTGAATACTTTTTAGTCAGCATGTCAACAGCCTCAGTTTTAGTTAGTGCAAGGTGTTCATGCAGCATTGTTTTCCAATTATTCTCGAACCAATAGGGATTAATACTTGCGAGGAAAGCAGCTATTGCGTCAATAGTAAAGGTAGATCAATAAACCGTGATTTCTTTACTTTCCGAGTCCCATTCCACAGTCAGCCCCAAGTTTTCACTTACAAACCTTAACGGAAGAAAAGTTCGCCCATTAACAATGAATGGATATATATTTTTGTTAGAGGGATCTATGAGCTTAGATTCATTATTTATGTCAGCATAGCTCTTGCCAACCCACAGCTTAACTTCTTTTTCCCCATGAGTAATTGATATTTTTTGATCTTTTGCATTCCATTCAATTTTGGCACCGATTGAATCAGTAACATATCTGATGGGAATAAAGGTCCTACCATCCTTTATCAATGGGGCAACATCCATTTGTTTTTTTTCATCATTAACAAAATAATAGGTTTTATCAACATAGTAGCGTTGAGTAATATTTTTGCCAGATGTCAATTTAAGAGAAGAAAATACATCGGCATTCTGCCATGCAAGATTTTTATCATTTCCAGGAATGTCAAAAGAGCCTATAAAGCTTTCACGGTCTTCTCCGCCATCATTATCGCAATAGGCTATCCCAAATCCCAACACTTTGCCAGCATTTAGATCCACAGGTTGATTGGAAACGGCGGTTTCATCATATTTATCATCAAACACTTTTAGCTCTATTTCCCATGTATATGTATCATCATTCTTTGTTCTTTTTATATTCAAATGGTCGTTATAAAGTTTTGGGGCACCGCTTGTACTTAAGTCAACTGCATTATAGTCCATTGCAATATGGTATGCTATAGCATTATAGTTATATTTGTGATCTCCGCCTGAGTTATCTTCATCTAAAAATATTTCCAATGTATCATCCTTGTAGTAATCAACTAAGGGTTCATCATGAGTGTCCGACAAAACATCGTCAACAATCTCAATGAGGAAATAGAGTCTTTCTTTTGACCATACAATCTTGTACCGCCCGCTGAAGTCATTTGCCTCTGGTTGTTGACCAAGCCATAAATAGTTTATATCTGCCCATTTGGCTTGTTCCCAGCAGCTGTCATTGCCCAAACCATCAATTTGAGGAACTTTGGAAACTTGAACAGATTCATAGTTAACTCCGGTTGAGTCCTTTGAATATACGGGAGTCGTTAGCAAACCCAAAAGTATTACCACTAATAAAAAATGTGTTGTAAAAGTATGTTTCATTTTCTCCTCCTATTTAAGTAGCTTGGAATTATGCGTATCATATTTTATCATAATTATACCAGCCGTGCAATTTCTAAAGCTGTGTTGAAGTATTAGTGAAAAGTAGTTATAATTTTCTTATGATACTATTTTTGTATAATAGGAGGAGTCAGATGGAGGGCAAACGAATAAAGTGGGGTAATATCATTATAGTTTTACTTATAATTGCTGCGGGGATTGCTGCTTTTAACTATAGAGGAAGCGGTTCAAACGGAGGTATCTTTGGGTTCTTCTCAAATGGCGATAAAGACAAAAAGGGCGATCAAAGCCTTAATAGCGATCAAAGTGACAATAATGATAACCAGAAAGATAATTCTAAAGGCAATGGAAATAACGTTGACTCTTCAAGCAGTGACTTTATTATGGGGTTGGACAGTTGGATAGGTGGGACTCCGATTTTAGTGGGATTAAGCAGAGAGTACAACAGGGACTATTCGCTAAGTATGGATGTAAAATATATACCAAGTGACAATGACAGAATAGAAGCTTTAAATAAAGGGGAGATACAGGCAACAGAAATGTCACTACCTGCATTTATGAAGTTTCAGGCAAAATACCCTGATGCTGGAGTTATAGTAGGTATTACGGATTTTTCACGCGGAGCAGATGGTATTGTTGCAAAAGCCGAAGTTAAAGACCTTAATGATATGGAAGGCAGGAAAGTATCCTTTGTTGCAGACGGTACAGGAAAATTCATATTAAACAAGTTTTTAAGGCTGGTTGGTTTGAGATATCAGGACATAGAACCTATTGAGAGAGAGGATATGTCGCAGGTAATTGAAGACTTGAAATCAGGAAATGCCGATTTGATTGTTTCGTGGAGCCCGGATATGAACATTGCAGTTAATGAGATAAATGCTGCTAATCCCGGTTCGGTAAAAGTTCTTATTACCACTAAGGAAGTTCCTGATTTGGTACCGACCATGCTGGTTGTAAATAAAGACTATGCACAAAATAATGCTGGAAAGGTAGAAAGTTTTATAAAAACCTGGTACGCTGCATCAAAGTATGTGATTGAAAAACCAGACAAGGCATATGAAAAGCTTGCTGAATTAATGACCGAAAAAGGTGAATACGGAGAAGTAGCTAAAAAGGATGTTGAAGCCTCATTTAAAGATATTAAGCTTATGTCGTTAAATGATAACTTAAGTTATTTTGGAGTAAATGGGAATGAAAACAAGTTGGATGGAATAATTAATGATACAGTTGAGACATGGAAGAGATATGGCGACATTGATCTGAATTTCAATTTGTCACAGGAGGTATCCAGTAAAGGATATCTGGGAAATGTAAAAAACTCTGAGGGCATTGAAGAACTTCTTGTAGGTGCTGTTGATTCAGAAATTTCAGGAAGTGCAAGTCAGGCTGAAGAGAAAAAGAAGGAGTTTAAGCAGCAGGATGCGCAGAGTATAGAGAAGAACACTGAAAGAGTAGCAAAAGTAGACATTCCACCTGTTTATTATGATTCAGGAAAGGCTACGGTTAAGGCGGAATCAATTGCAGTTCTTAATCAGGTAAAGGAAATGCTTTCTCAATTTCCGGAATACTATCTTATTATTGATGCTCACACAGATACTGTCGGAAATAATGAAAATAACCTTAAGCTTTCAAAAGACAGAGCTGATGAAGTTAAAAAATACCTTGTGCAAAAGGGTGTTGACGAGAAGCGAATAATTGCAAGAGGTTGGGGAGAGGATAGACCTATTGTTCCAAAAGAGAGCACTGAAGGTGATAAAGCAAAAAATAGAAGAACGGAATTCATTCTTACAAGAGAAATTGGATAAGATAAAATGTAATTTACCAATAGCAGTTTGGAGGTAAAGGTTGACTTATGAGTTTTAAAACTTTTTTTAAAGCGGCTACAAGACTAAAGAATATTACATTGCTTGCTGTAGTCATTGGTATATATATGGCTACAGGGTATCTGCCATTTCTTTTGATAGGTGCTGCAGGCTATGTGTATTTTATGATGCAGACCTTAAAGGATGAAAGCTTTTTGCAAGAGGTTAATAAGGAACAGCAGATAGAAGGCATACAAAACCTTAGTACTCAATGTGACAGCTTTTACAGAAATATATCGAGAAGACTGCGTGGAGGAATGAGGGAAAAAGTAATAAATATATATGCTGAAAAGCAAGCCTTGATAGGTTACTACAGCCAGGTTAAGGATGACCTTATAAAGCAAAAAATTGTTGAGCAGGCATTAAATCTGGTTATTGTGTATTTTAAGCTGATTTATAACTATAATGTAAGGGCTAAAGAGATATATACCATCAACGTAGATAAAATTGAAGAACGGTTAAGGATTAACAGGAAAAAGAAAGAATGCCTTACGAATCCTAATGCAATAGCTGATATTGAGAGAGCGTTGGAGCTGGACGAAAGGTTGATGGGGAAAATAAACAGTGAAAAGAACGAGTTGGAAATGGTACACTCCAAAATGGACTATATTGAGAGTGCGATAGTTACTTTTAAACATCAGATCATTTCAAACAGCGATTCGGACCCTGCACTTTCGGAGATTGATAATGTAGTAAATGAGGCAATGGCTTTAGATAATGTTTTATCAAATAGAAATAATAAAATGAAGCTTTAAAAACAGTATAAAAAGACTCCACATTTTTAGTTTGTGGAGTCTTTTAAATTATGGAATTTGCAAACGAATAGTTAATATAATCAAGGAACATCCAATTCGAAGGATATACAGTAATTTGGATGTACAATTCCGGTTGTGTTACCCACAAATTTATCTGAATCTATAAGCTGTCCCCAACGGTAAGTTCCATTTGTTCTTTTTTCTCCGCTGCCGGTAAATGCGTAACCTACTTTTAAGCCTGATGTTGGGAGATCACTTGCGCAGGTTATTTTTACCGAGTTGCCTGAAATTTCAACTGAACTGATTTCAATCTTTCCGCTTTGCGTGTATACTTCAAAGCCCTTACCGTTTTTCCACTCAGTAAAGTTTTGATTAGGCGCAGGTAGTTTTGTATCCCATACTAAAGGTCCGGTTGGAACATGGAAATTAACAGTAATTACTTTGCCAGCCCGCTCAACGCTTGTTGGCTTAAGTGGCTGCCAGTCATTACCCAAAACTACTTTTTGGTAATAAATTCTGGCATATTGCTCGCCGAGCTGCTGATACCCGCTTGCAGTCAAATGGACAGCGTCAGGTGCATAATTATTCTGATAATTAGGGATAGTTATAATATCCTCAGGATAGTCCTGATTGGCATGCCATTGAGCTGAAAGGGCAGCGGATGTGCCGCTTGCACCGCAGGAATGCATCTGAGCTACAAAAAGTGGAATGCTCTGTGATTGTCCTGTAATGGCCTTCAAATCAGTATTATAGTTAGTCCACAATGTACGAAGTTCATTTTCATAGTTTGTATTTCCTGAATCTCTTTCTCCATGTGTGATTATTATTGCACCAACTCCGTAAGTTTTTCCAGCCTCGCCAGCTAAGCGTTTGATTGCACTTACCTCAAAAAGTGTTGCTGCATATGCACGACCTACAGAACCTGTGTCTACAGCGCCTTTGCGGAGTGCATCAATACCCTGACCCGATTCACCGACGCATGTTTGCGCTGTGATATAGTCTTTATCCCAATTGGATCTTACCATGTATGTAATTTGGTTAGCCATAGCTGAGTGTGGAGTTTCACCAAATATATTTCCCGGATATGGGCCAGGTGTCCAAAAGCCGTAAACCCGTAATGGCTCAACGCATGGGACCATCTTGAATTTACTGTTGTTGGGATCAAGAGGAGGTATTGCCTGATTTTCAAGAGATATTTTAAGGTTGTTGTAAGGCTGGGTTGTAGTCAAAGCAGGAAGACCTTCTGCACCAACTGCAAGACTCTGGCCTGTACCTATAACACCTGCCCAGTCCCAAGGAATGTTGAGATCGCTTTGGGTAGATTCAACAGGGAATTTATCGATCATACCAAGCAAATACATCCTTAACAAAGCATAGTCAAGTGAATTAACCTGCCCGTCACCATTTAAGTCTGCCGCTTTACTTCCGTCAGCTGACGGGAAAGTGGAAATCATACCTAGCATGTACATTCTAAATGTACCAAAATCAAGTGAATTGACATTGCTGTCACCATTTAAATCTGCATATTTAAAAGTAGTTGAAGAAGCTTGAACGAAATTATTATGAGGGATGCTTAATACAAGAGTAGATAAAAACATGATACAGCCAATTTTCACACTTCGGTTTATAAATTTCCATCTAGAGCTTTTTGCTTTCAGGTAGTCTGTTTCCTGATCGCAAAGTTTTTCCGTTTTAAATTTTTTCACCATAAAAAAACACCTCAATTTAAAAAATAATATTATTCGTACATTATTAGTAATATTATAAATGGCTTTAACTTATAGTATTATTCTACCAGTAATATGAATTAGTCTCAAGATAAAAATCAAAATATGCCTGCTAATGACTGCTAAAAACATAAATTTGACTATAATTCACGGTCTAGCCTTATTAGTCTAAAAACATGTTTTTAATATATGAAAAATTCAGATGGAGGATGATGAAATGATAAAGAAAACATATGCAAACGCTGCAAAGCTTCAACTTAAAGAAGAACGTTTGGATATTTCAAAGAAATTAATTCAAACCGGTGAAGTGAGAATGCATAAAGAGGTTTTAACAGAAGAAAGAAGTATTACTGTACCTGTGATCCGCGAGGAACTTGTAATCGAAAAGAAGGCTATAAGTGATGACACTAATGCAGATGAGCATACAGAAACCATCCGAATACCTATTAGTACGGAACGGATTGAGATTGTTAAGCATACTGTGATTTTAGAAGATGTTGAAGTCTATAAACGTAAATTCCAAGAGTTTCAGCATATTGAAGAAAACCTGAAAAAAGAAAAGCTGAATGTAAAAACTCAGAATAACAAGGTTTAAAATACTGCAAAAAAGTTATAACAAGTCAAAAATTAATAAAAAAATAGAGAGCCTATGTGTGCTCTCTTTAGGGGAGTAAAACTGTGTCAAATGCTTGACACTTTTTACACCCTCTCATTCTAGCACAGATGTATCTGAAAAACAATTCTAATTTTTGCAAATACTAAAATAGTTTCATTTTAGGTATTTATACTAAGATTTAAGTAGTTGGGAAATATCGTATTGTAATGCCAGAGAAAATATGATGGAATTATAACTACCTATTGACTGTATGTGTATAATTGTATACAATTATACAAGAATACATAAATGACTATGTTATGTTGCAAACTACTTCTGAATTATAAAACAAAAACAAGTGTTGCAGGCATATGGCTCTGCAAAGGAGGAGAGCACACATGGCAAAAATTGAACAAATGGATAACGACAGCAGTTCTTCGTTACGTGGAAAAGTATTCAGTCACCTTGAAAACGATATATTGAATGGAAAATATAAAACAGGGGACAGTTTGATAGAAACGAAACTTTCGGAAGAGCTTGGTGTCAGCAGAACACCAATACGAGAAGCTATCCGGCAGCTCGAACTTGAAGGCCTGGTGCAGACGATTCCAAACAAAGGGGCTATAGTTACCGGCTTATCTGCTAAGGATATTGATGATATTTATACTATTCGATTGGCAATTGAGGGACTTGCGGCCAGATGGGCAGCTGAAAATGTTACAGATGAGGAACTTAAGGATATGAAGCATTCCTTGGAGTTGGAAGAATTTTATACAGCGAAGAACGATCTGGAGCATATATTAAAACTGGATACAAAGTTTCATGAAGCTATATTCAGGGCAAGTAAGAGCAAACCGTTGATGAATATGCTCAGTAACTTTCATCACTACATTCAAAGGGCACGAACATATTCATTAGGAATGAGCGGTAGAGCAGCAGAAGCTTTGACAGAGCATAAGGCTATATATGAAGCAATATCTGGAAAGGATGCTAAAAAAGCTGAAGAGTTAACAATAGAGCATGTAAAAAAAGCTAGTTTGAACCTATTAAGAGAGGAAGTGTTTTAATAATGGAACTTGAAAAAATCTATAGTCAATATTCAGAGCTTGTAAAAAAGAATAATAATATTGAGTCAGAAATGTTCGAGAAATATAATGTTAAACGTGGTCTTAGAAATGCAGATGGAACGGGTGTTTTAGTAGGGCTTACTGAGGTTGGAGATGTTCATGCCTACATAATGGATGAAGGTGAAAAGATACCGGTGCAGGGAAGACTTAGATATAGAGGCATTGATATTTTTGATCTGGTAAAAGGGTTTATGGGTGAAAAACGTCTCGGGTTTGAAGAGGCATGCTACCTCCTTTTATTTGGAGAGTTGCCGAAAAAGGAAGAGCTGGACAATTTTAATAAGCTGTTAGGCTCAAGAAGGGAATTGCCTAATTCATTTACTGAAGATATGATTTTAAAGGCGCCAAGTAAAGATATTATGAACAAGCTTGCAAGGGCTGTTTTGGCGTCCTATTCATATGATGACAACCCTGATGATACAAGTGTTGAAAATACGCTAAGGCAGTGCATTGATCTTATTGCAAGGTTCCCTACCATGGCTGCTTATGGATATCAGGCAAAAAGGCATTATCATGACGGACAGAGTCTTTTTCTGCATAGTCCAAAGCCTGAATTGAGCACAGCTGAAAATATTTTGCATATGATACGTGCCGACAGCTCATATACAAGGTCGGAAGTTGAAATTCTGGATCTTCTCCTTGTACTTCATGCTGAGCACGGCGGTGGAAACAATTCAACCTTTGCAACGCGTGTAGTTTCGTCAAGTGGTACTGATACATATTCTGCCATCGCTGCTGCAATTGGTTCATTAAAGGGACCGAAACATGGTGGTGCAAATATAAAGGTAATGCAGATGATGGAGGATATAAAGGCTAACGTAAAGAATTGGGCCGATGAAGGGGAATTAAGTGACTATTTGGTTAAAATACTAAATAAGGAAGCTCATGATGGGTCCGGACTTATATATGGTATGGGTCACGCTGTTTACACTCTTTCAGACCCTCGTGGTGTTGTGCTTAAAAGGAAAGCACAAGAATTAGCAAAGGAAACAGGCAATGAAGAAGAGTATAATCTCTTTACACTTATAGAAAAAATAGCTCCTGATGTGTTTGCAAGGGTAAAAAGATCTGATAAGGTAGTAAGTGCCAATGTGGATTTCTATTCTGGATTTGTATATAAGTCTTTGGGAATACCTCATGAACTCTACACACCGCTTTTTGCAATCTCTAGAATAGCAGGATGGAGTGCACACCTTCTGGAGGAAATCATAAATGGTGGCAGGATTATTAGACCAGCATATAAAAATGTACTTGGAAAGGTTCAGTATAAACCTATGAAGGATAGATAGAAATTGCTAATGTAGAAAGTGCTAGCAATTTTATGAATTGTGGAATATTTATTGCAATGCTTTTTAAAATTATATATTATTATTTACATATTAGATTAAAGCTAATTTGGAGGTCATGAAATGAAAGGGACTATTACAGAAAAAATATTAAAACAGCATATGGTTGATGGGGATGCAACTATTGGAAGTGAGATCGCCATCAAAATTGATAACACATTAACGCAGGACGCCACAGGTACTATGGCATATCTGCAGTTTGAAGCTATAGGAATGGACAGAGTTAAAACCGAGCTTAGTGTAAGCTTTGTTGATCACAATACCTTGCAGACAGATTTTAAGAATGCTGATGATCACCGCTATCTTCAATCCGTTGCAAAGCGTTATGGATTGTACTTTTCAAAGCCTGGAAATGGTATTTGCCACCAGTTGTTTTTAGAGCGTTTTGCTCAGCCTGGAAAAACATTGATCGGTTCAGATAGTCACACTCCTACTGCAGGAGGAATAGGAAGCTTTGCAATGGGAGCAGGAGGACTGGACGTTGCTGCTGCTATGGCAGGTGCACCTTTTAGAATCAAATTCCCTAAGGTTGTCGGTGTAAAACTGGAAGGAAAGCTTAGCGATTGGGTATCCGCAAAAGACGTCATCCTTGAGGTTTTGCGCAGAATTGATGTTAAGGGTGGAGTAGGCAAGGTGTTGGAGTACTTCGGACCAGGTGTTAAAAACCTTTCTGTACCTGACCGTGCGACAATAACCAATATGGGTACTGAGACAGGCTGTACTACAAGTATTTTCCCAAGTGATGAAATTACTAAAGCTTTCTTAGAAGCTCAGGGACGTGGAGATCAATGGATTGAGCTTGTTCCGTCAAGTGATGTTGAATATGATGAAATAATTGAAATTGACTTAAATACATTAGAGCCAATGATAGCTCTTCCGCACAGTCCTGGAAAAGTTCAAACTGTAAGGGAAGTGGCAGGATTAAAAGTTGATCAGGTAGGTGTTGGTTCCTGTACAAACTCATCCTTAAGAGATTTGAAGATGGTTGCCAATGCATTAAAGGGAAAGACAATAAATGAAAATGTAAGCATGACAATAAGCCCAGGTTCTCGCCAGGTTGTTGAACATATGGTGGACAGCGGAGAATTGAACTACTTGGTGCAAGCAGGAGCACGTATACTGGAAAACTCTTGCGGACCATGTATCGGTATGGGTTCAGCACCATGTTCAGCAGGGGTTTCAGTTCGTACTTTCAATAGAAACTTTGAAGGCAGAAGTGGTACAAAGGATGCACAGGTATTTCTTGCAAGCCCAGAAGTTGCAGTTGCTGCAGCTCTTACAGGAAAGATAACAGATCCAAGGGATTTAGGTGAGTGCCCTAAGATACAGATGCCGGATAAATTCTTTATAAACGACAATATGACATTAAAACCATTGCCACAAGAGGAAGCAAAGAACGTTGAAATAGTAAGAGGGCCGAATATAAGACCATTGCCTTCATTTGATAAACTTCCTGATGTTTTGGATGGAACTGCACTGCTTAAGGTTGGTGACAACATCACAACTGACCATATTATGCCTGCAGGAGCAAAGATTCTTCCTTTGAGAAGTAACATCCCTGAAATATCCAAGTATGTATTTGAAGCAGTAGATGAAAACTTCTCTAAAAGAGCTTTGGAAAGCAGCGGAGGATTCATTATTGGCGGAGAAAATTACGGACAGGGTTCAAGCCGTGAGCATGCAGCTTTAGCACCAAAATATCTTGGAGTTAAAGCGGTTATAGTAAAATCCTTTGCAAGAATTCACCTTGCAAACCTTGTTAACTTCGGAATTGTTCCTTTAACCTTCAAAAATCCTGCAGATTATGACAGGATTGAGTTGGGAGACAAGATTGAGCTTGTTATAGGCGATTTGAAAGGTGATGTAAAACTTAAGAACGTAACTAAGGGCTTTGAAATAGAGCTCACACATACATTGTCTGCCTTAGATGCCGAAATACTAAAGGTAGGCGGAAAACTTCCATGGATTAAGGAAAGCGTTAAGAAATAAGGATTATATAATGAATTGATGATTTTCGCGGATATTTACGAGTAAATATCCGCGAATTTTTTTAGAAGTGGTTCTTTTGGTTTGTTGAAATAACTTGAAAGTAAAGACACTATAGCTTATGTTTATGGTTCGAGAGTTGTGATGTCGAATAGGATAAAATCAGTAAATCATTCCTTGACCATAATGTTGTTTTTATATGGACAATTAATTCACTATATAACTTTATCAGAGCTAAGATAGGCAGTATTAATAAGGTCGCTTAAAGTTTG
This sequence comes from Acetivibrio cellulolyticus CD2, assembly GCF_000179595.2. Lineage (NCBI taxonomy): Bacteria > Bacillati > Bacillota > Clostridia > Acetivibrionales > Acetivibrionaceae > Acetivibrio > Acetivibrio cellulolyticus. The sequence goes on from NZ_JH556659.1 coordinate 23,250, forward strand.
GTATTTATTGTGCAGGTTGAAAAATACTTTGTACAATTTCTTCAGTAATTTTCACCTTTATGATCAGTATGCATCCACAAGCAGCCTTAAAAAACAGTAGTGATAAGATGGATTGCAAGGCCTGCCAAACCACCTATAACAGTTCCGTTAATCCTTATGTATTGTAAATCGGCTCCAACTTGCGCCTCCAGCTTATTAGCCATATCTTTGCCTTCCCAGTTATTTATAGTGTCATTTATAAGGTTTCTTATTTCCGCTTTATACTTTACAACTACCTTTATTATCAGTTTTTTCAGGAATAAATCAAACTTATCTTTGAGATCATCTGCGTTCAATGCTTTTGTCATTAAAAAGTCAAAAAATTCTCCAACCTTATCTCTAAGTTTATTCTCCTCATTCTCTCCATATGAAACCAAAGAGTTTTTCAGCTCGTTTAGAACATGGGTTAAATATCCCTGATACAGTTCGGATTCTAAAATCTCGCCTTTCAAAATTTCACCCTTTTCAATAAGTGTTTCTGAGGTTTTGAGCTTATTAACCAGCTTAGGCAGACTGTACGTTAACAAGCTGTTTATATCGGAATCGGAATTGTTTTCGATGCTCTCTATCTGCTTTAAAAGAATTTTCAAAATATTTCTATAGACTATATCTCCTACAACAGGCAGAGCAAGGGTTTTGTTCAAACTTCCGATGAATGCAAGTGTTTCGGTCCGATTATCTTCTACGTAGTTATGAATACATACTAATAGTTCCTTGATAATCGGGCGATGATGGCCTGATGAGACCAATACTTCAAGGAATCTTCCAAGAAGCGGATAGAGTTTTTGATTTTCAAGTGTTTTATTAATGTTGTCTTTTATAAAACTTTCCAGCTTAAGATCTTCAAATAAGTAACTTAGAATATCTGGAAAAGCAGTAACTGCCCTGTCAATTATCTTTTCTCTGTTTTGGTGGAGATAACTTATAAATTCATCTGTCAGTTCAATATTTTCGAGCTTACTCTTAATAATATCCTCTGTAAAGAAGTTTGTTACAACAAAGTCTGAGATCGAACTTCCGATTCGGTCCTTGTTATTTGGTATTATGGCTACATGGGGTATCCATTTTAGCCCCAACGGATACCGGAACAGCGCTACAACAGCAAACCAGTCGGCCAATGCACCTATCATGGATGCTTCAGAAAACGCCACAATGCAGGAACATAAATAGTTGGTTTCTTCAAACCTCTTAAATATAATGTAGATTGCAGTCATGAGCAAAAGCAGCCCTGTAGCTATAAAGCGCATTTTTTTTAATTTTGCAGAATTTTTTTGAATGTTTGTCTTTTCAATCATATAATTTCCACCCTACATTTCCTTTGAATAAGGGACAGTTGAAAAACTTAGTATTTTCCAATTCCCTAAAATATATTTACAAAAAACCTGACTATACATGATTATACTGTAAAACCATTAGCTTTGTTGCACAAAATTTTTAAAATTAAATAAAATGCTGAATAAGGAATACTCAAATTTTGTGACAAAGCATATGTACAAAAACAAATTTAAGTTTATAATAATTAAGAGTGGGGATATATATAACTATCTGAGCGACTTAAAACTTACAAACTATGTTTTCGAAAGGAGATTTCATATGATAGAGGTAAAAGACAATGTCTATTGGGTTGGCATAAAGGACTGGGATTTAAGAAGGTTTCATGGACATGAATTATCTACTCACAGGGGTTCTACCTACAATTCATATATTATTAAAGACGAAAAGACCGTTCTTGTTGATACTGTATGGGGCCCATACAAGGAAGAGTTTGTAGAAAACCTTGACCGTGAAGTAGGTCTTAAGAATATTGATTATATTGTTATAAACCATTGTGAACCTGACCACTCTGGAAGTCTTGGCTATCTGATGTCAAAAATTCCTGGAACACCGATATACTGCTCAAAGCACGGAGAGGAAACTATAAAAAGACATTTTCACGGTGATTGGAATTTAAACGTTGTAAAAACCGGGGACAAACTAAATATCGGTAAGAGTGATCTTATTTTTGTTGAGATGCAGATGATGCACTGGCCTGATAGTATGCTTACATATGTAACAGGCTCGAATGTGGTATTGTCAAACGATGCTTTTGGACAGCACTATTCTCCTGTTTCATTGTTCAACGACCAAGTAAATGAATGTGAACTCTATCAGGAAGCTATAAAATATTTTGCAAACATACTGACACCATTTAGACCTTTGATTAAAAAGAAAATTGAAGAAATTAAGGCTTTAAATCTTCCAATAGATATTATTGCTCCAAGCCATGGTGTTATATGGAGGAAAAATCCTTTACAAATTATTGAAAAGTATTATGAATGGTCTCAGCCTGACTATAGCGAGGGCAATGTTGTAATAGTATACGATACAATGTATGATGCTACAAAGAAGATGGCAGAGGCAATTGGTGAAGGGCTTCTAAAGAACAACGTACCCTACAAACTTTATAATTCCTCAATTACTGATACCAGTGATTTGATTACCGAGCTATTTAAGGCTAAAGCTATTATAGCTGGAAGCTGCACTGTAAATAATGGTCCTTTATCATCAATTTCATTGATAATGGAAGAACTGAAGGCACACAAGATAAAAGGAAAGCCTGCAGCCGGTTTTGGAAGTTATGGCTGGAGCGGTGAGGGTGCAAAGCATATAAGTGAAACACTTGCAAAGAATGGGTTTAACGTTGTTAACGATCCTATACAGTTTAAATACCAGCCAACAACTGATGAATTAAATCTGTGTGTTGAATTTGGAGAGAAGTTTGCTAAAAGCCTTTTATAAGTTAAGTTAGGGGTTGGTTTTAGCCAACCCCTTTTAACTTACAAGTACTTAGACTCAACATTGAAAGAGTAGTTCGAACCAGAGTTGTTATCCCAGTTGCTTGCACTGTCTTTAAACGCTAAATTTAGCTTGTCAGTTGATGTTACAGGGATTTCTGCTTCAAAGCCTTCCTGGGTTCTAGCCATTTTTACGTTTGTCTCATTAGTCCAGCCACTACCAAATCCCATACGCATGTATACCGCATCTGCGCCGGAATTGTAGAGTAATCCCTTATACTTAACTGTTGCCTTGTCTCCCTCAGCTAAAACGTTTGGTGCAATAATAACTCCGTTTTGTATATAATTGTTATACATTATTGAACCAACCCTTTCTATAATTTATTGAGTTTCATGAATAGTATCTTAAAATTTGAAATAAAATATGCTAGTGTTTTTTACATTTAACATTATATATTTGAAAAACAAACTTTTTCTTACATCTTTCGTAATCTATATTATAAATCTATCAAATACATTTTTATGTTATAATAGTTATAAGTTATTTGTAAAATTACAAGAAGGTGGAAAAATATGGGCGATATGTTTTTGATCAACTTATTCAAAGCGTTTTTTGTACTTGGAGGCTTTGGCATAGTCCTTGGGTTTCTAGGCCTTATAGTAGCATATTTTATTGATTCGAGAAATATACGTGAAAATTATGGTAACTTTAGTACAACTTTAGGCAATGCACTGTTTATTATACAAAATATATTTGAGCCCCAGGCAAAGTTCCGGACAGAACAGGTAATTTGGGTAAAAAAAAGGCGAACTCCGGCAGAAAGAATGGTTTCAGGTTTATCGGAGCTGCACTATGATAAAATAAGTATTAGAGGGATTAAAAGTATGAAAAATAGAAAATTTTATGTAAAATCAGGATTTTAAAATTTCGTGAATTTGTAAGACTTTTTCTATTAAGCTCCTTTTATCTTTATCAACTATGGGTTTTACTATTTCCAGTGTTTTTACAATTCCTTCACTGTCAACTTGCCTGTTTGATTGCAGGTTCTTTAGGTGTTGCTTAAGATTTTTGTATGTATCCTGATAAACAGTGGTTCTTTCCAATCTGTCACTTAATGAATTTCTGTGAGGTTCTGGAGAGTATTGAGCGATAACACTTAGCATTTGCATAAGAAGTTCAACATTACTTGTCTCCTGACGCTCTTCCGGGCCTTTTCTGTTTAGCGAATCCCGGGCATTTTTTATTTTATATGCAGCATTTATTCCATTTGTAATCTGTTCAAGTTTCTGGTATCTGTTCATATCTGCTCCTCAAATATAAATCTCTGGTTTTATATTATGTTAAATATGAAATTTTCGTTACAAATAATTATGTTATCGTATGGAATTTACTAGTATAAAGTTTTGTCGCAAAAACATTGAAATATGAAAAATAAACGCCTATAATATAGATTAATATTATAAAAGAGGAAGAGATACGATGGGGTATAAAAGTTTTGATGAGATCAATGAAAAGATAAAAAGTGGCAAGGCTGTAGTTGCTACAGCTGACGAAATCATAGATATTGTAGCTGAAAAGGGTGTAAAGCAGGCAGCAAAAGAGGTTGATGTAGTTACCACTGCAACTTTTGGTCCTATGTGTTCTAGTGGAGCATTCATTAATTTCGGGCATGCAGATCCCCCAATAAGAATGGCAAAGGTTTGGCTAAATGATGTACCCGCGTATGCAGGTATAGCGGCAGTTGATGCATACATTGGAGCTACTGAGGTTTCGGAAACCATGGCAAGTACCTATGGTGGAGCTCACGTAATTGAAGATTTGATAGCTGGAAAAGATATAAAGCTTTATGCAGAAAGCCATGGTACGGATTGCTATCCGAGAAAAGACATAACAACTTACATTAATAAGTCAAATATAAACCAGGCATACATGTTTAATCCTAGAAATGCCTACCAGAACTATTCAGCTGCTACGAATATGTCTGATAAAACTATATATACTTACATGGGAACACTTCTTCCGAATTGCGGTAATGTTACTTACAGTACATCAGGACAACTAAGCCCACTGCTCAATGACCCGAACTATAGAACCATTGGTATTGGAACAAGGGTTTTTATTGGTGGTGCGCAGGGTTATGTAGCCTGGGAGGGTACTCAGCATAACCCTGGGCAGAAGAGAAGCGAAAATGGAGTTCCTATGGGTGGTGCAGGAACATTGGCACTGATTGGTGATATAAAGCAGATGGATACAAGATTTGTAAGAGCGGCAATATTCGAAAAGTACGGTATTTCTTTGTTTGTAGGAGTTGGTATACCTATACCGATTCTGGATGAAGAAATGTTAATTCAGACTGCTGTAAGAGATAAAGATATATTTACAAATATTTATGACTACAGTGTGCCTTCTAGATCTAGGCCGGTATTGAGAACTGTTTCTTATGAGGAGCTTAGAAGCGGGTTTGTTGAATTGAAAGGAAGAAAGGTTTCTACAGCGCCTATGTCAAGCCTTAAAAAGGCAAGGGAGATTGCAGAACTCTTAAAGCAGCAGGTTAAAAATGGAGAATTCCTTATTTCGCAGCCGGTTGCATCGCTTCCTATGGAAAACAAACCTAATAGTCTTGAGGTTAGGGGGCCTGAAAATGAAAAAGATTAAAGTATCGTTGTTTTATCCTGCCTCGGAGGTTACAAAGCCTATAACTTATCACCTTATTAAGGATTTTGACCTTCAGGTTAACATTCTTCATGCCGATATCAGCTTGAACAAGGTGGGGAAACTTGTCATTGATATAATTGGAGAGGATTGTAATATAGAAAATGGTCTTAAATATATAGAAGAACAAGGAATACAATACAAACTGTTTACAAAGAGTATAATATGGCAGGAAAATGACTGTGTGCACTGTGGAGCATGTACAGCAGTGTGCCCATCCGGAGCACTTCAAATGGATAGACTGAACTGGGAACTTACTTTTGATAAGGAAAAATGTATGGTTTGCGAGCTTTGTGTAAAGGCTTGTCCTCTTAAGGTTATGTGTGTGTCTATATGACTTTTGTATTCAGGAGATTTTATGTACGAGGAAAGAGTTTATAGAGATTTGTTCAAAGGCGTCAATTTGAAGTTTTTTGACGTGTGTATTGAAGAAACCGATTTGATGATAGGTGCAACAAAAGAGCTTTATAATGAAGCTCTTTTGTTGGTTAAGAAATACAGGTCAACTCTAAAAGATTATATCAAAGAAAATCCAGAGTTTTTAACAAGCCTTGTACCATTAGAACCTGCCAATAATGCACCTTATATTGTAAAAAGAATGTGTGATTCAACAGCACAAGCAGGAGTAGGACCGATGGCAGCTGTTGCAGGGGCTGTTAGCGAACTTGTAGGACTTGAACTTCTAAAGTTTTCTGATGAAATTATTGTTGAAAATGGTGGCGATATTTTTATTAAGACCAACTCAAAAAGAAAAGTTGGCATATATGCAGGTAAATCGCCTTTAAGTGAGAAAATTGCCATTGAAATAGTTCCTGAAAGGACTCCAATGGGGATATGCACTTCCTCCGGAACGGTTGGACATTCGCTTAGCTTTGGCAAAGCAGATGCAGCTGTTATTATGGCGAGGGATACTTTTTTGTCTGATGCTGTTGCTACCGCAACGGGTAATAGAGTTAAAGAAGCTGGTGACATTGAAAGTGCAATAGAATTTGCATCGGGAATTAAAGGCGTGGAAGGTGTGTTGATTATAGTTGGGGACAAGATTGGTGCATGGGGAGATATAAAACTTACAAGTTTTTGAGAATAAGTCTGCTATTATTAACAAAGGAGGAATAGCATCATGTTATACAGGTATTTTGTTGGTAAGGGCGAAGTAAATATCGAAAGTATTGAAAAAATGTATGATTTGTACCGAAAAGGTATGATCAACCCTACAAGCAAGTTGTATGATGTTGGCAACAATGTATATGTTACAGCAGCTGAAATACCTGAATTCAATGATGTTTTCCAGGGGAATTACTCAAAAGAAGGAAAATTGGTAAAAATGATAAGATACATAAGTTCATTTATTATATTTTTGCTGGTTTTACTGATTAGTATGTTGAGTGCTTTTTTTCATTTGGGAATTAAGGAAATAGAGAAGAATACTACGTATTTTTTTATAAATATGCTGGGAACTTTTATAGGTGTGGTTGCACTAATTGCGCTGGTCACATTTGTTTGTATAAAAGTAAGTAAAACATTCAATTCTTTTTTTATATTAGGTTTCAGTGTTTTATTTCTCATTATTTCAGTATGCATTTTGGTGAGTAGTATTGGATCAATGAAGCATGAGAAGAACGACGAAAAGATATCATTATTACATTATTATGATGAACAATCGTATTTTGAATTATAAATTATAAAGGAGTGAGTTTTACGCTTCCAATAATATTGCTTGTAATATCAAATATATTTATGACTTTTGCCTGGTATGGGCATTTGAGGTATAAAAGTACTGCATTACCCATAGTTATAGTTGTGAGCTGGCTTATCGCTTTTGTAGAGTATTGTTTTCAGGTGCCTGCAAATAGAATTGGGAGTTCTTACTATACAGCGACTCAACTTAAGATCATTCAGGAAGTTATATCCCTGTCTGTGTTTGCGGTATTCTCTGTTTTGTATCTTAAAGAAAGCTTTAGATGGAACTATCTGGTTTCATTCGCTTTCATTTTGGGAGCAGTATTTTTTGCCTTCAAAAAGTGGTAAGAAACTTTGTAAAAAATTTAACAAAAAAATCTCTTTTTTTATCTCGACATATTAATAATTATGGTATAATGTTATCTGAAACTTTTTGATGATTTTAACGCAAGCTTTAAAAGTTGTGCTTTTAAGTCTTGCGTTAGCCCAATATTGGGTTAAAATAAATCAGCTTATAATGTAAGTAAAACTATATTTGTGAAGGGGGATAAAGATTCATGAATTATTCACATGAAGTGGAAGGAATGATTTGTGTTAAAAAAGGACCAAATCATGGACCGGCCCCAATTCCTGAAGAGGGAAAATGGGTCAGGTCAAAGGAAGTAACTGATATATCAGGTTTGTCACACGGTATTGGCTGGTGTGCTCCGCAGCAGGGTTGCTGTAAGCTTACCTTGAACGTTAAGAAGGGTATAATCGAAGAAGCTCTTGTTGAAACTCTTGGATGTTCAGGTATGACACACTCAGCAGCAATGGCAGCTGAAATCCTTGGAGGAAAGACAATTCTTGAAGCTTTGAATACTGACCTTGTTTGTGACGCTATAAACGTTGCAATGAGAGAAATATTCAAACAGCTTGTATACGGTAGAACTCAGACTGCATTCTCAGAAGGCGGACTCCCAATTGGAGCAGGTCTTGAAGATCTTGGTAAAGGACTTCGTTCCCAGGTTGGAACAATGTTCGGAACTAAGGATAAGGGTGTAAGATACCTTGAAATGGCTGAAGGTTATGTATTGGGTATCGGACTTGATGCAGAGAGCGAAGTTATAGGTTATAAATTTGTTCATCTTGGAAAGATGATGGAAGCTATCAGAAAGGGTGTTGACCCTAAGGAAGCTTATGAAAAGAACGTTGGAACATATGGAAGATTTGATGAAGCCGTAAAAGTAATAGATCCAAGGAAAGAATAATATTATTGCGAAGAGAGGTGAGTTAACGTGATTAGATTTGAAGGTTATGAAAGAAGAATAGATGGATTAAATAAATGCTTGGCTGAGTATGGTTTCAAAGACCTTGAAGAGGTTAGAGATCTTTGCTTATCCAAAGGAATAGATGTTGATAAGATAGTTAAGGGCGTACAGCCAATAGCTTTTGAAAATGCAGTATGGGCATATACTTTAGGTTGTGCTATAGCTTTGAAAAAGGGTATAAAGAATGCTGCTGATGCAGCTGAAACTATCGGAATAGGCTTACAGGCTTTCTGTATCCCAGGTTCTGTTGCAGATAGCAGAAAAGTTGGTATAGGACATGGTAACCTTGGTGCAATGCTATTAAGAGAAGAAACAAAATGCTTCTGCTTCTTAGCAGGCCATGAATCCTTTGCAGCTGCAGAAGGTGCTATAGGTATAGCAAAGACTGCAAACAAAGTTAGAAAAGAACCATTAAAGGTTATCCTTAATGGACTTGGTAAGGATGCAGCTTACATAATCTCAAGAATAAACGGTTTCACATATGTGAAAACTGAATATGATTACTATACAGGAGATTTGAAAGTTGCTGAAGAAAGAGCCTTCTCAAAAGGTGATAAGTCAAAAGTTAGAGTGTTTGGTGCTGACGATGTAAATGAGGGTGTTGCTATAATGGCTATGGAAAAAGTTGACGTTTCTATCACTGGGAATTCAACTAACCCAACAAGATTCCAGCATCTAGTTGCAGGTACATATAAGAAATGGGCCGGTGAAAACGGTAAGAAGTATTTCTCAGTTGCATCAGGTGGTGGAACAGGTAGAACACTTCACCCTGATAACATGGGTGCAGGTCCTGCTTCCTATGGTTTAACAGACTCAATGGGAAGAATGCACGGAGATGCTCAGTTTGCAGGTTCATCTTCAGTTCCTGCTCACGTTGAAATGATGGGATTGATAGGTATGGGTAACAATCCTATGGTTGGAGCAACAGTTGCAGTAGCCGTTGCAATTGAAGAAGCAAGCAAATAATTAAAAAAGTAAGATAAAGAAAGCTGCTGCAGGTTACCTGACAGCAGCTTTTTGTATCACTTTTAATTATGTGCAAATGCAGCAAAAAGATCTATTTAACAAGCTTTATTCCGTAAGTGCCATAGTCATTTATGTCCGGAGATGTTTCGCCGTCTGCATGGTATGTTATGAACCTTCCGATAATATCGGCTTGGCCGCCTGAATTTACTGCTCCTTCAAGAAAAAAGGTTGCAAAACCTACAACGTCTACATATTTCTTACCATTGACATATAGAGTGTTTACAACAGGAATAAATATTATTCTTGAGCAATTCTTATTGTAATAGTTATAAGTACATGGAGGAGTGTGGTTACATCTGGAGACCAATGTTTGGATAGAAGTAAATGTTTTTTGAGCAATAACTCCTGTTTCAGTAGGTATTTTATCTCCTACTCTTATTGTACCGCTATAACCATTTAGCAGATTGTCTTCGTAAGTTGAACCGCCGTTGCCTCCAAGGGCAATAGCTGCATAATTACCGTTGTAACCGTCGCTGGCGCCTTCCTTTAAAACATATATATTTCCGTAGACAAAGGTCTGCTTTATAACCGCAATTGGTCTGCACCCGTTTAAGGCAGAGATATTCTCGACCTTTGCCTTAGCTGTTGCTATCACATCCTGGGAATTGTTTCCGAAAACCTTTGCAAAATTGTTTTCTACTGTTTTACTGCTTGTAACTTTAACGGAGCGTTCAGATTCATTAACGATTATAGTTGATTCATTCAGTCCACTGTTGTTTTTGGCTATGTAGTTATTAACTACATTGTTGGTATTGGAGACATTGGTTACCAATTCCTGAGCTCCAGCAAGGGCAGCTGCGTCCACTGTGTTTGAAAGCTTGGCTTTTTCAAAGGCAATTACTCCAACATCGACCGATAGTGCTGCAAATGCTACTATAACAGTTAGTATGATTGCAAAAAATACAAACGTTGTTCCTTTTTTGCTTTTAAATAGTGATGGTATATTCATAACTAAAACCTCCTGCTAATCCTTATTATATAATTCGAGGGGAATATAAAAAAATACTTCTATTTTTATAGGTCGGTAGACTTAAATTGGCATAGGTAATATTAATCAATTTTTTGTTATACGTTTTGTACTGATTATTCTTTAAGAAAACTGGCTATAAAATTTACAGGAGTTATTAAATTTCATTTATTTTTTAAACTTTTTTTAAAGTTTTATAGTATAATTATTATCATGAATTTTAACATAGAGAAAATCTTGAAGGAGTATGCTATATGAGTGATATTGAGTTGCGTAAGGAATTGAATAAATCGAAGAGAATAGTAGTCAAGGTTGGTACTTCTACGCTGACATATGAAAATGGTAGGATAAATTTTACCAGGATTGACAAACTCGTAAGGGTATTGGCTGATCTTGCAAATCAGGGGAAGGAAGTTGTGTTGGTCACTTCTGGAGCTATCGGGGTTGGAGTAAGCAAGCTTAAGCTGCAAAGCAAGCCAAAGACGTTGAGGGAGAAGCAAGCAGTTGCTGCTGTTGGGCAGCTTGAGCTTATGCATATATACGATAAGTTTTTTTCTGAATATGGGCATGTAGTTGGACAGATACTTCTTACGCGTGATGTGGTTGAAAACCATTCAGGAAGAGAGCATGTTATAAATACTTTTGAGACTTTGATTGAGAAAGGGATTATTCCGATTGTTAATGAGAACGATTCTGTGGCTGTCGATGAGATTGAATCAGGGGTTAACAGGGTTTTTGGAGATAATGATACTTTATCTGCCATAGTTGGAGAGCTTGTAAGTGCAGATCTACTCATAATATTATCGGATATTGACGGTTTCTATGACTCTGACCCTAGAAAAAACAGTAGTTCCAAGATGATATCGGTAATAAAGGAAATTACACCTGAGATAGAAAAGTGCGCCGGTGGTGTAGGCTCAGCAAGAGGAACAGGTGGAATGGTCACAAAACTTACGGCAGCAAAGATAGCAACAGCAGCTGGAATTGATATGGTAATTGCAAACGGTGTAGATCCGAACGTAATAATTGAGATTATTAACGGAGAAGATGTAGGTTCTGTATTTTTACATAAAGAGGGATCAAGGAAATAATATGATTAGGATTCTCATAGCAGAAGATATGCAAATGTTGAGGGAAAGCTTGAAATTTATGATTGAAAGTGATGGAGAAATGCAGGTAGTTGCTCTTGCACAAAATGGCAAAGAGGCTTTATCTCTATGCGAAAAGGAATCTCCAGATGTAGTGGTCATGGATTTAAAGATGCCAGGGTTGGATGGTTTTGAAGCTACTAAATTTATTAAGTCAAGATACCCAAACACAAAAGTAATTGCTCTATCAACCTTCAATGATGAGGCAAGTGTTTCAAAGGCAGTCAAATCTGGAGTAGATGGATTTATTACAAAAGATCTGGGCCTCGCAGAACTTCATCAGTCCATAAAAAGTATTTATTTAGGACTGAGGGTATTTCAAAATCTTTCAAGAACTGGCGGTGCAAAAAAGTCATATTGTAGTGCTGAAAGGGAAGCATTGGAATTTAACTTGACTGATAGGGAAATTGAAATCATTAAACATATTTCAGATGGTAAAAGCTATAAAGAGATTGGGGAAGTTATCCATCTTTCAGAGGGAACCGTAAGAAATATGGTCTATGAGCTCCTTGGACGATTTAATCTGAATGACAGAATCCAGTTGGCTGTTTTTGCAGTAAAAAATAATATCATTTAATCTACTGGCTATACTGGTATTTCTGCGTGAATACTGAAACCTTTCTCACCTCCTGAGCCGAAAGAAATCCTGCCATTAATTGAGGATATTCTGCTTTCCATACCTTTTAAGCCATTACCTTTTAAGATCGAAATACAACCTTTGCCATTATCAAATATATAGATATTTATAACTTTTTCACTCAAATTAAGCATCACATTTACGTTACTTGCCTCACCATGTCTTAAAGAATTGGTAAGAGCTTCGCGACAGGTATAATATATTACTGTACTGATTTCCTCGGACAAACTTTCAGGCGGATTACCGCGAATTGAAAAATCAATATTAATTCCCACTGCCATAAATCCTTCAGCCATTGATTTGATTGATTCAATGAGACGGTTTCCTGAAAGATTCACTGCTGCAAAGTTTGAAACTGTATTCCTGAGTTCGGCAAGGCCTTGTTTTGCTACTTCAGAGGCAAGTTTAAATTTATCTTTCGCCATGCTTATATCATTTTCCAGTGTCAGATTCCCAACTTCGAGCAAGGCAATGAGCAGAGATAGACAATGTCCCTGGGAGTCATGAATTTCCGCTGCTATCTTATTTCTTTCTTTTTCAGCGGTTAGCTCTTCTACAGTTTTGGCGTGTACCAAAAGCTTCGCATTAGTATCAGACAGTTTTTGGTTTTGTTCATTCAATTTATTCTGAATCATTTTTTGTTCACTGATATCAATAAATGAAATTACCCAACCGATCAAAGACCTTTCTTCAAAAAGGGGCTGATAATATAGCTGAAACTGTTTGGAATCAAGTTCCACTTCACACTTTAGTCTTTCAAAATCTCCTTTACTGATTGCCTCAATCACCTTTTTTCCATCCTCTTGATATTTGGCATTTAAAGAAAGGAACAGTGATATCTCTGAAGCATCCATTTCTAGTCTAACCTTGCATTTATCAGTTAATATATCTGATAGATACTGATTGAAATATGATATATTACCTTCATAATCAACAATCATAATGCCTTCATTTATATTTTGAATAATTTTGGGGAATGCCATAGGAAGTATATTCAGAAAACTATATTTTAGTGAGGCTATACTAAAGAAAATTACACTGATGAGAAGTGTGCTGGGCACAATATCAATGTTGTTAAATCTGTGATATAAGCCAAAAAAGTAGTAAATGAATGTAACCAGGTAAGATAATAAGATACCTGTAATAAGTATTACATCCCGCTTTTTTACATGTCCATATTTTTTTATGTTGTTTCTAATGATAAGTATACTGCCAAATAAGAAATAACAATATTGCACAGCAATTTGAAGCCAAAACCCCCAGTAAAGATATAGTATTCCATCAGCATAACGGGTAAAAAACCGGTGGTAAATTGAGGTATATGACATGAGTGCACAAGGCACAGAAGGTAATAGAATTTGTATTGCTTTTTTAATATTCAAACCGTTTACAATGAATTTGCTTTTAGTATAATATAAACTGAAAATAAACCATAATGGTCCAAATAGAAATCCTGCAGCGTACTTTAATAATATAGTGATTTCCATCAAAGGTTTGTTGAAAGGGGCTATTAAAATTACTAGCATTTCACCGAGAGACCAATATAAACAACATGAAACAAATGCTATATATGCTTTGACAGATGCAGCTTTCTGTTTCCTTAACAACAGGATTATTAATGTTGCCATATAGGCTACTGAAGAAATTATGAGTACGATTAATTCAAGTTTGTATTTTATTTGTTCAGGCATAGTTAAAAGGCCTTTCCAAGGGAAATAAATTGTATATCTATTTTATCACAGCATACCTAAAGAAGAAAGCTTAATGAAGGTTATAACATTGCTGCATTAGTGCAAGAAACTGTTCAACAGTCTTGGCTAATGCAGCTTTTATAACTGAAAAGCTTAGTTTAAATAAGTTTCAAGGAATTTCAGAACACTGCTTTCATATTCTTCCTTATCTTCAGTATACATGGCATTACAGTGGCCTGAGTTCTCGAATATACATTTTTCTTTTGGACCTATTGCAGCATCATACAGTGCATCTACTTCACTTACCGATACATTAGTGTCATTCAAGCCATGAATGAATAAAGCCGGTTTATCCATATTTTTCATGGAATTTGTATAAGGTGAAGGCAGCATACTTACCGGATAAGCAGATATATCATCGCCATATACTTCTGCAAAAATGTTAACTACATCATTTCCAATAGATTCCCATGTAAAATATGGTGAATATGTAGGGATAATTGCGTTTGCACCATCAAAAATGGCTGCCTTTATATCGTTGCTGAACGGAGCAAATAATTCAGCATTACATGCTCCATATGAAAAGCCGTAGATGGCAATTTTGTTATTGTCAACATCATGTCTTGTTTTTAAATAATGCACAGCAGATCCAACATCTTTAATTTCATTTGACATCAGTTCTGTATATTTTTCGGGTGTTTCGTAATAGTTCCAGTACCTTGAATTATATGCCAATATCTGATATCCGTTATCAAGCAGGAATTTCAATTTAGGAACTTCCCAAAGGGCAGTACTTCCATAACCATGAAGCATAATAATTGTACCTTTTGCATTTTTTACAGGGAAAAACAAGCCCTTGAGTGTAATTCCATCTTCGGTTTTAAATTTTACATTCTTGTACTTTGCTTGAATAAATTTTTCCACAGGATTTTTTTCTATAATCTCATAGCCAACCCTATGAGGTTCATCGCTCGGGAATTTCGTTAAAAGGTAAGTAAGTCCATGAGCGAAGGATTTCTGAAATTCCTCACCTGTTTTTATACCGTAATACTGTTGCCATTCAATGTCTTTTTGAGCTAATTGGTCGTAAATATCAGTTACAATAAAATTTGAAGGCTCGGAAGTTGAGTTCCCGGATTTTCCGGTGACAATTAAGGAGATTTTCCCACCGGTTGGAATTACTTTGTTACGTGAAACAGAAGATATGGTATAGTGGTTATCCTGACTTTTTTCAATTTTGGCGTTTAATACACATGTTATTGTTCTGTCCCAATCAAATTCAAGTTTCCACTGGTCAAGTTCTCTACTGCTGTTGTTTTGAATGGTAATCTTGCTCAAAAACCTGCAATTCCAGTTACCTTCCGCTTCATACTTGATTTCGACTTCCGAAGATGCATTGGCAAATGACACTGACAATAGCTGAATACCGAGTAAGCTAAGTATAAGCAGCCAGCAAAAGATTTTTTTACGGTTTGTTTTCATAACACATTCCCTCCAAGATCATTATTTTAATTCTATGATATTATGTTGTTTGTCATCTTGGTAAGTGCAGTTCATCATATAAATTTAAGCACTTTGTCACTTTTATAAAATATTAAATATTGGGATTAAGTAAATTGCAGGTTTATTATTAACATGTATGTTGTAAAAGGCATTTTTATTATGTAAAATTATATATATATAACCTTGGGATATATCCTAGTTGGTTGGTAAGCAGGTGACTTTGGATGGTAATTAATATATACAAAGGACTATTTGGTCGTAAGTTCTTTAATAAGGTATTTTTAATATACTCATTAACTACAATATGTGCGATTATAATAATTGCTTACATGTCGTCACTTAATATTGACATATCACTTAAGAACAAAGAGACTGAAAATAATGGTAAGGTATTGACAAGCATAAATGCCTATTTTGAGCAAAAGATTGCATCTTCCAGAAGCATAGCTGTAAACATATATACTAGCAGATCAATTAATGCAGAAATTGTCTATCTTATGAAAAATGGATACTATAAGCATCTCCAATATAAATATGACAAGCTTCTTTCAAGCCCGGAAAACAAATACAATGGTTTTGAGAGTTATTTTGATTCGTGTCTTTACAGGGACAGGGATATTCTCGGCATCTCTATATACAGCGGTACTCAGTCTGAAGCGTTTGTCTATTCCAACACAGGGCTGAGCATATATGATAAAGATCCGGTAATAACAAACTATTTTAAAAATCAGTCTGTAAACGATCAAGGTGTAATGATTATTCCGACCCATCCGGTTAATTTCCTGAATGATAGCAATGCTTCCCGCGTATTTACAGTTGTTTACCAGGTTAAAGATACTTTTTCTTCCGACGTATCAGGTTATATAACTATAGACTACTCAATTGACGGTATTAAAAACGAATTCAGTAAATATTCAAATGATTATAAAGGTACTGTATTAATATTTACACAGCAGGGTAAAACTATTTTTGATTCTTCAGATACGTACTATAATAATGACTATCCCTTTTATAGCAGTTTGAATGACACTAAAGGTGCTTCTCAGCTTTATAAGAACAATATAGTAAATACTGTTATATCACTCGATTCGGGTACTCTGGCAGCAGCAATTCTTCCCCAACAACTGCTTGAGGACGGCAGGAACCGTTCAGGCAGAACTATTTTCCTGATTTCTTTTGCCTGTATTATTGCCACTTTACTTCTAACCTTTATTACAATGCTGACTTTTTCAAAACGTATAGGTTCATTAATGTCCGGAATAAAGAGTATAGATTCAGGCGACCTTTCAAGTAGAATAACCATAAAAAGCAAGCAGGATGAAATAAGTGAGATAGCCGGAAGCTTTAACAATATGTGTGATCATTTAAACGAGTACATAGAAAAAGTGTATATGTCGGAAATAAAGCAAAAACAAGCTCAGCTAAAAGCGCTTGAGGCGCAGATTAATCCCCACTTTTTATATAATACCCTGGAATCCATAAGGATGAGGGCTCTTGTAAACGGCTCGAAAGATGTTGCTGAAATGATTTATCTCCTATCCTCGCTTTTCAGAAATTCCGTTAAGGGAAAATTTGTTATAACTATTGGCGAAGAAATAAAATATTGTAAAATGTACATAGAACTCTTTAATATGCGATTTATAGATAATATCCAGGTAACCTTTGATATTAAAGAAGATACTGCATGCAAGCTATGGTATCATGAAGCATTCAATACAGCCTCTGATCGAAAACTATATTGTTCATGGAATTGACACTGATAGACCCGATAATTTATTGACAATCAGGGCTTTTAAGCATGAGGGTGATATATACATATATGTTATAGACAATGGAAGCGGTATACCGGAAGAAAAGTTAAACCATATTAAGCAGAAGCTTAAGAACCCCGATGTGGAAAGTAGTTCTGGTCTGGGTCTGACAAATGTAAATGAACGGATAATGTTGTTATTCGGAAGCAGTTATGGAATGGACATATACAGTGAGTACGAAAAGGGAACTGTTGTTATGCTAAAATTACCTGCCAAAACAAGAGAGGAGCTGGAAAGCAATGTACAGAATGTTAATAGCAGA
Source organism: Acetivibrio cellulolyticus CD2 (assembly GCF_000179595.2). Taxonomy (NCBI): domain Bacteria; kingdom Bacillati; phylum Bacillota; class Clostridia; order Acetivibrionales; family Acetivibrionaceae; genus Acetivibrio; species Acetivibrio cellulolyticus. Next base: position 40,811 of record NZ_JH556659.1, read on the forward strand.
TGATGAACCTTTCATTGTTGAGGGGCTTAAATACATTATGAACTGGGAAGAGTTCGGTATTGAGCTGATAGGTACAGCTTCGAACGGTTTTGAAGCATTGGAGCTAATAAAAAAGGGAGGAGCAGACCTCCTTATTACAGATATAAAAATGCCTAAAATGAGTGGGCTGGAACTAATACAAAAGGTAAAGGAGCTTAAGCTAAACACTCGTTTTATTATCTTAAGCGGCTATGATGACTTTGAATATTTGAAGGAGTCGATAAAGCTTGGTATAGAGAATTACCTTCTAAAGCCAATAAACTGCGAAGAACTCGAAGAAACAATAGTGAATGCAAGAAATAAACTTGAAAGCCAGAATTTGCAAAATTCGTATTCAAATAAAGATATGGATATTATAAAAAATAATATCCTCTATAGGTGGGTTACTGCCTCCATAAGCGAGAGTGAACTATTAGAGAGGGCTTCGCTTCTTGATATTCCATTGGAATATTCAAAATATGTAGCATGTATTCTCAGACTTTTTCCAAATACAGATGCCGGTGACGACTTGTACGTACTTATACAAAAAGCAGAAGAAATTTGCGCTAATGCAATAAAGTCCTGCAACTCAGGAGTTATATTTTGTACTCCTGAAAACAACATTGTATTCATAATGAATGATTTGGAAGAGTCTCATAATCTAGCTAGGCATTGTATAAGCAATTTGAAGGATGACTTGAATGTAAACTGTTTTATTACGATTGGCAGCATTGAGAATGATTATAAAATTGTATCGAGAAGCTACTTCAGAGCGCTGGAATTGCAGCAGCACTCAATAATAATGCCGGCCAATAGCATACTTGATTACTTAAGCTTTATGAAAAGGTCAACAGAAAAGAATGAAAGTATTAGTCCTTTAATAAAAAGAGTTTTAGAGTACGTCAAAAATAACCATTCCAGTGATCTTAGCTTAAAAACATTAGCAATTGACTTCAACGCCAATTCCAACTACTTGGGACAATTGTTCAAAGAAGAAACAGGCGAATATTTCTCTGATTATTTAAATATGGTAAGAATAAACAAAGCAAAGGAACTCCTTCAAAGCACTGGCAAAAGTACTAAAGACATCTCCGTCGATGTAGGATATAAGGATGTAAACTATTTCTACAAAACTTTTAAAAAGTATTGTGGAGTTTCACCTTCAGAGTTTCGGAGCATGTAGACGATTCTACTGACCTGACTTTTTTGATATCCACTGATCGATTTGCCTCTGCTGTTCATCCATAACTTTGTCAAGTCCAGCCTTCTTGTATTTTTCAATCACCTTGGGAATATAAATTTTAGGATCAACTGCGCCAACAAAAACAGGTGCTTCTACTTCCTCAGTTACTTCTGTTATTTTGGCTATCTCACTTTCTACTGGTGTCGGGTCAAAGTTGAATTCCAACAAAGGTGAAATAATTGCCCTTGAATCAAAATCTTTGAAATCCTCGTTCAATGTTTTAGGATAATAGGACATGGAATATGCCAGATAACTGTTTCCGTAGGTATGATTTGCAATAGAATACCCATTGCCGCACATATCTATAACATTTTCCGAAACCTTTTTATAGTGTATCCCCTCTATACCGTATCCTAACAGGTTGTATAAATACTTGTCGGTATTAAGCAATTCCAAAAACATCATTACCCTTTCCGGGTCCTCAGAGGTAGAGGATATTGCCTGCATATGATATTCTATATCCTTTTTGGTAATAAACGGCTGCCTTAAGGGTACAGTTACAACATCGTACCCCAAGCGGTTTGAAAGCTCACTTGAGACCCTGGGATTGTATGCTGAAGCACCGACAAACCAATTTCCAGTTTTCTCATAGCCAGCTATACTTTTTATAGTGGCTGCATCTTGAAGAATATAGGCTTTTTTATACCATTTATGCATTAAAGCTGCATATTGCTGAAACTCGGGTGTTTCAAAAGTATTCACCAGCTTGTAGTCTGTCCGGTTATCAAAGTATAAAGCACTTGGTACCTGCTCGTCGATTCTTTCCATAGGCATGGAAAAAGCGGAACAAGAATATGCACATATCAGGTAAGGGACAACATCGGGTTCATTTTCCTTTATAACCTGAAACATAGGTTCCAAATCTTCAAGCTCTGAGACGGATGATATGTCAAATCCATACTTTTGCACATATTTTTTATTAAGTGTAATACAGAATTGGTGCCCAAGTTCCTTTATCGACGGAACGGCGTATATTTTACCGTTTACTTTTGCACCATCCAACAATACTTTGGGAGAACGCTCCAAAATACCCTTTCCGTATTTCTCTAGCAAGGTATCAAGCTCAACGAAAGATCCTTTTAAGGAGTTTTGGACATAGCTGTTTATCCAAGCAGATGTAAAGCATAAATCAAACTTTTGACCGGATGAAATTACTGACTTAATTTCCTTATCGTAATTGTTAAAATCAATCAATTCCAACTTTAGTCTGGCATTTATTTTTTTCTTAAGGTATTTGTTAACCTCTTCTAAGACAAGTCCGGAATCCTTCTGAGGAGTATTCATATGATACCAGACAATTTCATATTCCGGTAATGGAGAACTACTGTCATTTTGTTTCAGCGTTCCATTACTCTGCAAATTTTGATCACATGCAGCAAAAAGAATAGTAATGCATAAGAGAATTAAAACACATAATTTAATTTTAATAGTGCTCCTGCCCATTTAACACTTTCCCCCTAATAATAGCGATGCTGGCAATATAAAACTATATCTCTATGTAATATTAATGGTCTATATTGAGTAATTACATTTAGTCTGCGAGGTTCTGCAGCGTTAGGTTATACTTTGATGAAAGTCAGTATTGACTAATGCAAGATGTTTTTGAAGAAGTATATAGTTGTATTATACAAATTATACCATGCTTTGGCTTATTAATCAAAGCAGATATTAAAATTATCGTAATTAAATATAAAATAATGATAATCAAAATGATTAATTTTAACAGCAAATGCTTAATATGTAAAAAATGCGGCAGGAGAGCCACAATCCTGCCGCATTTTTTATATTATATTTTAATAAACGTATACCATTTTTCCAACTCTTAATGCAATTGGTTTTGACCACAGCCATTTATTTGTTGCACTATCATCAAAATAATACAATGCGCCGTTCGTTGGGTCAACCCCGTTAAGCGCTTCCAATGCGGCTTGTTTTGCAGAAGATGTTGCAGGTTTGTTTATCCAACCGTTTTCAACGGGTGTAAACTGATAATAGCGGCTATCCTTCTGATAAATGACACCACTAATGGTGTTTGGAAACTGGGAACTCTTTACCCTGTTTACCACTACTGCACCAACCCCAACCTTTGCTTGATAGGGCTCACTGGCTGCTTCAGCATTGATGAGCCTTGCAAGCAAATCGAGTTCATAAGCGGAATAGGATATTGCCGATTTACTGGTATTTACTCCATTTGCAATAGGTAAAACTAACTTCTGACCAATATAAAGTGAATTGTCCCACTTATTGTTTGCTTTTCTCAAGGATAAAAGCGAAATTCCAGCTCTTTTAGCAATAAGGTAGAGTGAGTCACCGCTTTTTACTGTATAATCTACGCCCGGAACTTTGAGTACCTGGCCGGGATAGATTGTATTGCTCGACAAATTATTATCTGTCTTAATTTTTGTTGTACTTGTGTTGAAGGTCTGGCTGATGGAATAAATTGAGTCATTGTTTACAACAGTGTAACTGCTTGCATTGACTGGTATAGCCAACGCTAAAGTTAAGGCTGTAGTAGCAATAAATACTGCTGCCTTTTTAGTAAAATACATATTAAATTCCCCCTTTTAGCCTTCGAGGTTAGTTGACGGGTTCGGGTTAAGGTACCCTACTCAATAGATGAGATTCACCCCGGATATTGCATCCCCCGTACTCCTTATGGAGATTCGGCTTTACCGTGCTATTTTAACAGAGACCACGGGGTAACTCCATACAAAGATTATGGAAACTAAGGAAATATTCAGTGCCTCGCTTCTGAATCACAAAACCTGAAGTGCCCTATTATATTTTGTGAATTGTACCAATTGAGCAAATGGTTTTCCTCTTTCGGGTATGTACTGGCATTGTGAATTATATAGGGTACACCATTTTTGCCTCTTTTATCAGATATGATGGCAACATGCTGCGGTAAAACAACGATGTCTCCCCTTTGCCATTGTACCAGGTTGCTTTTGTCATAAGGTATGACTTCTGTTGTTAAATTCATGGCATATTTCTTGAAAAAAACATACTGGTTCTTAACACGCCTGAAATCAATATTTGGATCGGGGTTTGCAACTGAGCCGGAATAATCCTGTAGATTTTGTTTGATATCTTTATCAATATTGGATTTAAGGTCGTAGCCTGCATTTTTAAGGGCTCTCCATACAACATCGGTACAAACCCCTTCAGTTTGGGGAGGATAGCCGCCTGAATAATATTCGCTCTTGTATTTAGGGTGGTTTCGAATTTCCTTTCTGGCACCCTCTAAAATGTCATCAAGATCAGAAATACCGTCTTTATCCATGTCGCTGTTTACTACAAGATTTTCTACATCTATCTTTGGTCTCATAAAATATAAATAATCTCCGTAAAGAAAGTAGTTGATAGGCATAATAGCTGCAATACCCAAAATTAAAACAACACTGCTAATTATTAATACTTTTTTCATCCTATTGCTCCCGTTTTTAAGTAATCAAGTAAAATTAATATTCTGCCAGATCAATAATTATACTATAACTTTTTACTGAACAATACAATATAGTTGAAGATTTTGACTGGCTGTAAAAAATTCAGTTGATGTAGTTTTAATGGATATAAACCTTTCCGCAAATCAAAAAGATGGAATCCTGGCAGTACTTGAAATTTTAAAAATCAAAAATATCGTAAAAATTATAATGCTTAACAAATAGCATAAAAAAGTAAGACAAACATCCGTCTGCCTTACTTTAAACTAATATACTTTCACTATAAACTTGCGTCGTCCTAATTCTGAGACCTTGAGTTAAGACAAACGTAAATTACTACTTTTCAATTATTACCGTTTGACTTTCTGAATCCCAGTTGACTTTTGCATTTAAACTTTCTGCTACGGCTCTTACTGGAACTAAGGTTCTACCATTTAATATTTGAGGCTCTACATCTAACTCTATTTGTTTTTCTCCTGTTGTAATTATTTTGTTTCCTATTTGCATTACTATTGTTGTTTTATCTTTGGTTGCTGTAATCGTTTTGGTTGTATCTTCCCATTCTACTGTAGCTCCCATTGCTTCAAATATTGCTCTCATTGGCACAAGGGTTCTTCCGTTTTGTATGATAGGGGGTTGGTCTAGTTTTAGATCTGTTCCGTTGATTGTTATTTTTATTTTGTTTTCTGTCAGCTGTATTAGTCCTTTTTTTCCATCTTTAACGTATGCCAGAATGCCATTTTCCTGGGTAAACCAAGTATCATCTATGCTTTTGTCAAAGTCGGATATTTTGTTCCCTTTGTCATCAATAAAGTAGTATTGGTTTTCTTTTTTTACTAGAGCCCTATTGTTTATAAATTTACACGCATCATCAAATTGGGGTTTTATTATTTCTTGTCCTTTTATGTTTATGTATCCAATTTTTTTGTCTACCATGACCATTATTAATCCATCATACATTGATCCCGATATTCCGTCATATTTTGGAGTTACGATTACTTTTCCTTCCGCGTTATATATTCCGCATTTATCGCCTTTTTCATTCCAGTATGTTGCATATCCATCTTGGAAGTAGTTTACGCAGTAGTTTTCCGGTTTTATGACCCATTTTCCTGTCTTGTCGATTGCTCCCCATTTTCCGTTTTGCTCTACTATTGCAATTCCTTCGTCACTAAATATTTGGCAACTACTATTATCTTTTATTGCTATATCAGTGTAGAGTGGTTTTATTATCCATTTGCCTGTTTTGTCTACTATTCCCCATTTTTGTGTTGTTTTATCTTTTGCTAGTGCTATTCCTTTGTTGTATGAGAGTAATTCTTCTAGTTGATCACTTGTATATACGATTTTGCCTGTTTTATCAATATATCCTACGTTCAATCCAGTTTCTACTTTTATATTTACACAAGCTATTCCTTCTTTAAATTCAAATCCTGTTGTTATATAGCTTTGATCATTTTCTGAGGCATCTCTGCTTCCTGCAATATATTTTCCTGTCAAGTCATAGTAGTCTACGTAACATTGTGCATCTGTCTCAAGTCCAATGATTCCTTCACTACAGTCTGAAGCATTATAGTATCTGTCTTCAGCTAGTTTATCTCCGTCTAGTATTACTTCTCCTTTTTTGTTTATTACTTGTACATCTACTTCTCCTGAAAATCCTATCCCTGTTTCTATTATTGCCCATGCTACTCCTTCATGAAAGTCTCCTACTCTGCCATATTTAGGTTCTACTATTACATTTCCTTGTTCGTCTATGAAACCCCATGCTTCTCCTTCAGCATCATTTCCATATGCATCTTTTTTTATAACTTTTTGCATTACTGCTGACATTCCTTCAGAGTAGGGACGTATGTCATCCCATTTTGCTTCGGTTATGTCTGTATAGCTTACACTTTTTGCATATGCTGCTGTACTGCTTAAAAGTCCTATCACAATTGTTAAAAGTAAAAATATCCTCGATATTTTCATTGTTTCTCTTCCTTTCTTTTTTATGTTTATAGTTCTTTTCTTTTTTGTTTTGGCAAGTTTGCCCTCCTTTACTAGTATATTTTTGCCCTTACCTTATTAACGGCCATGTTTTTATTAAAGTATTCTGAATATGCAAAAAACAATTAGTTCATTCTTGAAATATTAATATACCAAGTAAGAACCAAGTTATTTTCCTTCTGTATAATATGTGATATAACACCAAATATTCTATTAAAATATAATTAATACGAGGTTTGGTAGGGGATAACCTAAAGAATACACTTGCTTTCGCTAAAATACTTTTATTGAGAATTTGCATAATATAATGCCATGCTGGAGTGTATTTGGTTAGTGTTATAAAAACTTTTTAATATAATTTTCATTTACAGATAAAACTAAGTTTGATAAAATTCTTACCATAAATTACATAAATAATGTGGTTTGCAAGGTTTGCAAATAATAATAATTTATTTCGGGGGGAGAAAACTAAATGTTTAAAAGCAAAAGAATGATTCCACTTGTCATTTCTGTGGTGTTTTTTGTCCAAATTCTAACTTCAGCTTTGTTTACTTCTTTTGGTATTGTAAAAGTTGATGCTGCAAATACTTTAGCGGAAGAAAATGTTGAATCCAAACTCAAGGGTGATGTAAATGGAGATGGAGAAAGAAACAGTATAGATTTTGCACGTATGAGAATGTTTTTATTAGGAATAATAACAAGTTTTCCAGTCAAAAATAGTGCCTGGGCTTCAGACGTTAGCTGCGATGGGGTATTTAACAGTATTGATTTTGCTTATATGAGACAATTCTTACTGGGAATAAGAAAACTGCCTGAGGAACCGTACATATCACCAACACCAAGCGTAATCCAATCACCATCACCAACACTAAGCGTAATTCAATCGCCATCACCAACACCAAGCATAATTCAATCGCCATTTCCAACCCAAAGTGACACTCAACAGCCATTGAAGCCGAATGGCCTAAACTGCTTGCTGGTAACAGATACTACGGTATCAATTTGTTGGGAACCGTCAACCGATATAGATATCCTTGATTACTTGGTTACCAAAAATGGAGAGTTTGAAACCATGTCACATGGGAAGACGGAATGTACAATTACTGGGTTGACTCCTAACGAAACATACGAATTTAAAGTAATCGCAATAGATACAGCAGAAAATATATCAGAGCCAAGTGATTCCTGTTTGGTAACAACAAAAGTAAGCAATATGGAACAGTTGAAAATGTCATTGATCCGTAATTTTGATGTAAAAGGAACAACTTATAGTCTAACTTATAATGGAGACGTTACAGATATTCAGAGTAAAATCAGCAAAGCACTTTCTGATGCAATTCTTGAAAGTAATAAGCCTTTTCTGATTAAAGATTATTCTATCGAAAATAGTGGTTATGCCGGGGATATGGAAATAACATTTATATTTTCGTATGATAATACATATCAACTCACCGACGTGGCTCGTTCAGCTGATGAATTGAAATCAAAAATATTAAATGGACTTAGTAATAGACTTCAAAATATTAATATACTTTATAAAGGTACAATTGATAATAACGATATAAATTCGACATTAAGTACCGTATTAAGTAATGATACATATTTATTGGAGAGTCTTAGAGAGTATAACTGTCAAATTGGATACTCAAACGGTTTTACAATAATAGAATTTAACATTGACTATAAAATTACTAAAGAGCAGGAAGATAATCTTGATCGTGCTGTTGAGTTTATTGTCTCAAAACTTACCGTCAGTGATATGAGTGATCATGAAAAAGAAAAACTGATACATGATTATATTTTGTCTAATATTGAATACACTGAAGACGAAATGTACAGTAATGCCTATAGTGCACTGGTCTTTGGAAAAACCAACTGTGAAGGCTATGCAATGTTAACATACAAAATGTTAGAAGCTGCAGGTATAGAAAATATCATCGTGACAAACGAAGATCATGCATGGAATGTTGTTAAAATAAATAGCAGATGGTATCATTTGGACACAACCTGGAATGATGGCAAAAAAAGAGATTCGGGTTTTTATAAATATTATAATTTGACGGATAACGAAATTTGTAAAAGTCGCAATTATGTTAATAAATATGGTATTTTATGTACAACGGATTACATTGAGGATTTAGGTGAAATCAATACTGCAACTAATGGAAAATACGCAGAAGTATTAAAAGATATAAAAGAGACACAGGATTATGTATTTGTAAGCAACTTCCAAAATGATGCGGCAATAAGTTTATTATATAGTAAAGCTCTAGTAAAAGAAGGGGAAAGTATAAATTTAGTAGATCCCAAAATTCTTAATGAATTGAATGCGAATTCATATCAATGGTCAACTAGCGATCCGAATATAGCAACTGTAACTAATGGAGTATTAACAGCAAAAAAGGAAGGAACAGTATTTATTTCAGCGAAGCTTATAGATGGCATGTTTAATACATCAAGCCTTCTTTGTAAAATTTGTGTAATTCCTGTTGAATCAGAAGGTGGAAAGAGTCCTCAAACCCTGGCTGAAGAAAACATAGTCGGGTTTACAGATTCAAGTATTCAGCCACAGATAACAATTAGCAGCAGGGGTGATATAAATGCTACGACAACTGTAACAAATGCTTCTGATATGTTAGATGGGAAAATAGAGTTTATAGGGCAACCGATAGAGATAAGTACTACATCTGAATTTAACTGGGCAGAAATAGGATTTAAGTTAAATAAAGAGCAGTTGGAGACCTTAGATATAAACAATTTGATGATCTATTGGTATGATGAGAAAAATAACGAAATTGTTCCACAGGCAACAAAAGTAGATGAAGAAAGTGGGGTTATTTCTACGACAGTAACTCACTTTAGTAAGTATTTTGTTAGTTATAGAATAAATATAAATAAAAGAATTGATATTGCATTTGTAATTGACAGTAAATATTCAGATCAGGCGAGTTTAAATACATTTAAGAAAAATATCACAAATACTATTCTCGAGTTATCCAAAAAATCAGATTTACGGATATCATTTATTGATGCTCAAACTCAAACTAAAGTTTATAGTTTTTGTATTCAAAAACCTAATAACATAATTGCTGATATGACTTCGAAAGCTAAAATTGATACTAGTGTTATAGCCGCATTCAGCAAAGTTTCACCAGGAGGAAAGACACCAAGTAATCAGGAAATTTTGGCTGTTATTAAAGATGGATTTACAGATGGAAATGAAGTGGTAAGCAATACTCCGTTTTGTGCCATCAATTATAAATATGTATTGATTTACACTCGTTGGGATGCTTATTTTACAGAGAACAATTCTATTATTGCAAAGATTGGAAACGTGACTGGACTGATAGTAGGAAAAACAGTAGCATATTACGTAGGTGGAGAAATAGCCTATGATCAAAGCGATGTAATTCCATTAACGGAATTTTTATATTCAGGGAATTACAATCTAGTAACTATTCCTTATACGGAAAATAATCTCTGGTCACTTAAGCAATATGGAGACAATAACAAAAATGACGTTATTGTTTTACAAAAGAAATTAGTAACTCATGGATACCTGAAGATGCCAATAGACCAATATACAAAAACACAAGTTCCTTTTGGAACTTTTGACGAGGTAACTAAAGAGGCTGTTGAACAATATCAGAGTGATAAAGGGTTGTATGTTGATGGTGTAGTGGATAAAGATACATGGATTGCACTGACTCTTCCATGGGATAATGAAAACGCGCAACCTGATAGAAGTAGCTGGACTTACGGGTATATTTTTGGGAATAATAGCTTCTATATGGTAAATCCGACGATTAAATTTACTTCGCCTGCTAGTGGAACCAAAGCAGAGGTGCGGGAAAAGATTAAAATAACTGTAAACGCTACCAATTGTCATCATATAGCTTTAGTTATTGATGGTGAGTGCATTGCAACTATATATGGCGAGTATAATGTAAATGTTATAAACTTCGAATATGACTATAGAATACCTTGTGTCGGAACACACTCAATAGAGATAAGAGGAAGGAATGTACCGGGCAGTAATGACGGAAATCTTGTGATATCAAATAGAACGGTTGAAGGGATATACCCTGAGCCTGAAGTAGATGGGAAAGTAATAGGTTCTCAAGATTATATTGATATGATAGATGAAATATATGATGAAACATGGAGTGAAACTTATTTAGAATATGTGATATTATTAGGAGCTATAATTGCGGATTATGAGGCGAAAATAGTTGCTTCAAGCAAGTGCATGGAAATAATTATGTCAGATGTTAAAAACAATAGCATTAAACTTAATTATATTTCAGACTATAATTTTTTAAGATTATGTGAAAAGGTGAATAGTTTGGTAAGAAAACAATCAGTTGTTAGTCAAGAGTTACATTACTTTAGGAATTACTTAAATAGAGTGCCTAAAACATTAAATGAATTGATAGATGAAAATTCAAAATTGTCCTCAGATGAGCAATGGCAGCTTATGAGCATAGACAGATCGTTATACCATATGCAGCAAGATGGAGGATTGAAAAATTTGAAGTTTGTTTCAGCTGATGGTCGATTTGAAGCTGTATATAATGAGTATGGACTGTTAGTGACAGATTCGATTAATATGGGTACATATAATTATGCACCATCTATAACTGAAGGACATGCATCGCATAAAAAGTATGATGTGAATCCCTACGAGGAGTGGGGAAACACTTCTGATTCACCTCAGAAAGGAAAGGCGAATATAGACGAAGCAGTTGAATTAGTGAAAGATCAGTTGAAGGGAGATGTAGAAGAAGATATTGAAGATTATAGACAAGAGTTAATTGATATGTATGGCTTTATAGAAATATAATAAATTTACAAAGATTATGGAGTGTTGGGCAGAATGGACCTTCTGCTATTCTTTTACAAAAAAGTATATGCCTGGTAGAAAAATCAATTACTGATTTTATGTATAGCTTATTTCGAATATGGGAGTTATTTTTGCTATTGTTTTTGAGTTATTACACATTATAATGGCTGCAAATATGAGCAGGGCTATGGAGAGGAGATATTAAGTGAAAAAGAATAAATTGGCAATTAATGTTTTAATAATTGTGTCATTGTTAATAATTAGTGGATGCAAAAAGTTTGAAAGTATTGATAATCCTAAAAACTTAACTACTTCACCGTCAATGACTTCTGCTATTACAGTAGCTCCAACGATTGCACCGACAATAGTGCCAACCGTTAAATCTATAATAAAGCCAACCCTCAATCCAGAGGAACGTTCCATGGAAGCCTACAAGAAATTTATGAAAAATGAAACGAAGGTATCTTTTGACCTTTTTATGCCAAAGGACGGTATGGACGAAGCTTTATACAAAAAGGGAAGTGAATATACATTTTCGGAAGTACTCGACATAGTTACAACGAATTATTATAATTATTCTTCAAATAAGAAAATTAAATACATAGATCATAGCTATATCGATTGCGGTAAGGATGGAGTAAACGAATTGGCTCTTCGTTTAAATGGTATGGATATTTATAGTGAGGATGATGATAGTACTCTTGTTTATATCATAAAATATATCAATGGGAAACTATCTGTTTGTTATTATTACGAGACTTGGGCCAGAAGCGAATCTACAATAAATGAATATGGATATTATCAGTCTTATGGTAGCGGTGGAGCAAGCAATCATGGTGCAGAATATGGTCTTATTGACAAAGATGGTAACTGGCAGCCAATTGTATATATTGAAAGTGAAACTGATATTAATCAGCTTGCTTTGTCAGACAAGCTAGGGCAGATTCCTAAAATGGCGGAGGCAAAGGGAATATCAGGCGGGATTGAGCTGGATACCATTCGTTTTGATAATAATAGTAATGCAGCTAATTCAGATGAGATTGGCAATAAAGAGTGCTTTTACACATTTTATATTTATGACGATAATTGGGAGCCAATCAAGGATCCGAACCTTTATACGAACAGCATATATAAAGAAATCTTCGATGAGGCATTGGTACCATTTATTACGCCAGATGAGCTTTCGGCTATTATTTCGGAAAAAGAGGAAAAGGTGGGAGCTACAGCTGAAATCAAAGAAGGGGCAGAAACTACATGGAAGACACTTAATGGGAACATGTTTTCAGAGTATGTAGGAAGATAGTCTATAGAATGAAAAAGAATATCGAAAAAATGAAAAGATATGAGGGCTGCTGTCTGTGGTAGCAGAACCGCAATGAGGGCAACAAAAAATATCATAACCAAAGTCGCCATAATAAAATTGGGAAGTTAAATAAATGTGATATGATGAAATGCAAGTTTTATTTAAGAGGAGCTCGTTCTGAGCTCCTCTGAGACACGGGGCAAAGTGGTACAGACTGTGAGGTGTCTCCAACTACAGGTGCAATTATGGGAAGATCATATTTTATATCCACTGAATTTATGGGTACTTGGTGCAGAAGGTAGGTGTGCAAATAATGCTTATTTGGAAAGGGAAGCCAGATCAGTTGAGATATGTTTTGAGTGCTTGGGCATCTTATGTAATAGGAACTTTTATGATGCTTTTCGTTGTTTTTTGGTTTTGTTTGGTTGTTAAATTATTGCATTTGAAATACTTTGTTCAACAGTACAACATATCAGCTTTTATTAAATACTTTGCCATTACTGCAATATTTGCAATTGTTTTCATTACTTTAGGACTGTCACTATCTCTAGGCGTCTATAAAAAGATAATAAAAAATAGCCCAACTACTGAATATGAATTAACTGAAGAAACAATTAAAGTAACGAGCATAGATAAAGTGAGTATACTTAAGCTTTCAGACATAAAGGAAGTTTATGTTGTGCGTACTTGGGCATATTTTAGTAAAGAATATGGTGATGTTTATTTTAAAACTTCTGAGAAGGAGATTCTTACATATGGTTTGAATGCAATAGTAACTAGACGAGAAATACCAAAAGCTTTAGGTGTGGTTGCCATTAAAAATCCTGAGGAATTAGCAGACAAAGCTATATTTATCATTAATAAAAATAGAGGAACAAACATGAAATATACAATAATTTGAAGTTACTCCTTGAAATTTTTCAAAATTAAGAGGTAATTACCAAACTGCGAAGTTTGAGTAATTACCTCTCATCGTTCCAATAGCAATTTCCTTGTTTTTTTAATTAAACAAACCACCAAACCAGTCTAGCAATGAGTTGTCCTTTGAGTTATCTTGTGAATTGCCTCCTGAATTAGCATTCGTATTATCTTGTGAATTTGGACCATGTAAATTACAGTACTCGCCTGCAGGAAGCTCGTATTTCCAGTCTGTTGGATATGGGTCTCCCGGGTTGAGCGGAGTATATGCTTTCTTACGTTGAATAAATATCTGCTCAATTACTGACCCGGCAGGGCAGTAATCACCTGCAAGCAGGTTCCTGCCAAAGATATCTTTACTGTCTTTGCAAACTTTTGCACGAACATGAACATCACAAGTATCTTCATCATCAGGCTCTGTTCCCTTAATGAAATATTCTTCTCTGACTGCATTGCCTCTTGGGTCATTTTGGCACAATTCGGTGGCAATTTTGCCGGAGTATTTGCATATTGTTTTCTTAACAATACCAGATGCTTTTTCAAAGTCAGTCGGTTTAAGGTTCTTATGAACCTTATCCATAACGTCATGCCATATTTGCTGTGCTCTGTTGCGTTCGTTTGTTGACAAGGATACCTGCCTGTCATAGCCATACCATGTTGCACCGACATAATAGTTAGTAAACCCTACAAACCATTTGTCGCGATTATTATTTGTTGTACCAGTCTTACCAGCAACTGGCATTTTACCATTCTGAAGTTTACAACGATTTGCTGTTCCATCAGGAGAATTGACAACATCTTTCATCATATTTGTCATTATATAGGCTGTAGACTCTTCATAAACAATATTATGTGAAGGCTTTTTTTCAAGAATAATATTGCCGTGCATGTCTTCAACTTTTGTATAGGTTGTAGGTTCATAATACATACCCTTGTTTACAAAAGGAACATAAGCTGCTGCCATCTGAAGAGGGCTGACTCCTTTGTCCATACCACCCATAGATAGCGCCAGATTGCGTTCATTTTCCCTGTTTATATTGACTCTGCTCAGGTATTTAAGGGATAAATCCGGGCCTAAATAATTTTTCCATACTGTTGCAGCAATTACGTTTACAGACTTTGTGATACCATCATGGATGGTTGTAAGACCGTCATAATCATTTTTACCGCCTGAATTTCTGGGATAAAGCCCATAACTCACTCCGTTCAAGTATACAGGAACATCATCAACTACTGTTGCAGCAGTAATTAAACCTTCATTAATTGCTGGACCGTAAACGGCGATAGGTTTGATAGTGGAACCCGGCTGTCTCTCTATTGAGGTTGCTCTGTTTAACGGAATACCAACTTTTTTACCTGCACCTCCATACATAGCCCTAACCTGCCCGGTTTTAGGATCGACTATTACCATGGCTGCCTGCGGTGATTGACTTGTCTTGTTATTTACCTTTGTGAAGTATTCATCGTTCAAAAAGACGTCGTCCATGGCTTTTTGTACAGTGGAATCCATGGTTGAGTATATTCTAAGTCCGTTGTTATATATAGTTTTGATAGCCATATCTTCTGAATATCCTATAGCCATAAGATCTTTTTTTACATCTAAAATAACCTGATCTACAAAATATGGCTGGCTGCTGGCAACTTGCTGTTTATGTTTATTAGATTCGGCAAAAGCAACTTCCTGTTTTAAGGCATTATCGTACTCTGGCTGCTCTATAAAACCAAGATCAAGCATTTCCTTTAAAATAATCTTCTGCCTTTTAAGGTTACTCTCTCTACCTTTTGTAGTAAATGGATCATACTTTCCAGGAAGGTTGGTTATTCCTGCAAGCGAAGCACATTCGGCCAGGGTAAGATCCTTTACGTCCTTTCCGAAATAGGTTTTGGAAGCGGATTGTACTCCATAGCAATTTTCACCCATATATATAAGGTTCATATAGATCTCAAGTATTTGATCTTTGGTTATATTGCGCTCAAGTTCCATTGCACGCCATGCTTCCTGGACCTTTCTTTTTATGGAACGTCTGTCTTCACCTGTGACGTTTTTTATAACCTGCTGGGTAATGGTACTTCCACCATGAGATTCACCCCCGGGAAGTATAAAATTGATAATAGCACTTCCAAATCTTTTAAAGTCAATACCGTGATGTTCATAATAACGCTTATCTTCTATTGCAACATAGGCATCTTTCAAATCCTGGGGAATGTCCTTTTCGTCAACCATCTCTCTGTTTTGTACCCCTTGAAGGGCAACAACTTCTTTGTTTTTCGAATCATAAACATGGGTAGTAAAACCTTTAAGCATAAGTTGGTCGGAAGTTATAGGTTCAGAAGTTTTGATATAAGCGAACGCTGCACCAGTGACTATACCTGCCAATATAACACATATAGTAAACCCAATAAGAAATAAAATTCTGAAACAATTGCGTATAATTCTCCCCGTTGATGATTGCTGTTTCTTTTTACTTGTTCTTTCTTTAGAAACAGCGGTTTTCTTAGAGTTCATAAAAGCTCCTCTCCTTTAATAAGCACATCAAAAGTTAGTCTTTCTATGAAAAACTTATTACATTATAACATATCGCATCTGTAGCTGCAATCGATAGGGAAAAGCCTTTGTGGCAAGCGCTATATGTAAATTATCTTTAACTGCTGGTTAAAATTGTTTATCATTTTCCTATTGTAAAATTCAAATTGATTTTATAGAATAGAATAAAAAGAATAAGGGGGTATGTGCGTGGAAATTAAATTCGGGGAAATAATCAAGGCAAAACGCGAAGAGAAGAATTATTCCCTCATAGATTTCGCAAAGGTTGTTGGAATATCTGCAGGATACCTTTCACAATTGGAGAACGGACGCAAAGCAAACCCTAAACTTGAAATTGTACTTAAGATAATAAAAGAGCTTGAAGTTGACATTGACATGCTTCTAGGACTTGATAATTCAAATGAGAATTTGAGTATCAAGATGCCGTCGCTGCTTAAGTTGATTGTTGCCAAGGATAGAAATTACAAGGTTTTAGAGGATAAGGAAGTACTGAAGAAGGTATGTAATATTATTGACAAATCATTAGACTGTAAATATCTCATTGAGAACAAATCCCTGTATGAAATGTTTTTAGAGGATATATATGTGCAGATAGAGACAACATTAAAGAGATATTTGGCTTTCCAGATAATAAAAGATGCTATTTAGGGATGAACTGTTAAGATTTAGGTAATTCACAAAAAAACTTCTTTAATCATACTATAATGATAAGGAGGTTTTTTTATGCGTAGAAAGACCAATTTGTATCAACGTCTGTGGTATGTGAGGCGTAACAGAAAAAGAGTTAAAGCTTATGTTGCTATTGTTTTTATAGTGATTACTTTAATATTGTTTCTTTCTTTTATTGAAAACCGATTGAGGGCTAGTATGGCTCAAATATCTGAATACAAGGTGAAATCCATAATAACGAGAGTAGTTGGTAATGCAGTTAGTGAGAACTTTCCGGATAACATAGAATATAATGATATAGCAACAATTAGCAAGGATGAAAGTGGTAATATTACATCTGTACAAACTGATATAGCCAAGCTGAATAGAATATTTGCAAATGTCTCGCTAAGTGTTCAGGATCAATTATCAGGATTAGATGGAGAAAAGATTTCAATACCATTAGGAACAATTTTGGGAGAACCAATATTTGCGGCATGGGGACCAGATATAAATTTCAAGGTAATTCCCACAGGAAGTGTTGAGACGGATTTTAAATCAGAATTTACCAGTGCAGGAATAAACCAGACCAAACATAGGATATATCTTTTAGTTAAGACTGAAATAGGAGTGGGCATACCTTTTATGGAAAAAAAAACTGTTGTTACTACTAGTTTACCTGTGACAGAAACAGTAATAGTAGGAAGGGTCCCGGATTATTACATAGATTTAGGCAGTAGTGATTGAGACATATTTAGACTTTAGTGTACGTTATCTATAATAATTAATTGCTTACAGGTGCTTCGGAGTTTTGGAATACAGGTAACAGAAAAATGGAGTATATTTCTCTTATACTCCATTTTGGCGTCACTGTATTAATAATAAACTTTAGTAATATATTCGTACTTTCAGGCCTTAATAGTCACGAATAGGCAGCTATCCCTAAACACATGACTATTCTGCAGCCGAAGTTTTGTTGTTATTCTTGGATTTTTTTGTATTACTCACAGAAGGGACATCTTCTGGTTGATTAACTGCCATCATTTTGCACTTGCCTTCGAACAAACTGCCTTCTTCAGTGACGAGGCTATAGACCGCAATATCTCCATACAGTTTACCGGAAGAATGTACTTTCAGAATTCCTTTGGATTCAATGTTTCCTTCTACTTTACCGGAAATAAATACATTATTTGCATAAATGTTTCCTAAGATTGCTGCATCTTTGCCCACATAAACATCTCCGTTAATCTTAAGATCTCCAAACACTTTGCCATCAACTCTTATCGTTCCTTCTGTTTCAATATTACCTTCAATCTTGGAATTGATACCTATAATTGTATCAAAAGAGTCAGAATTGCTGGAATTGCCTTTGCTGAACATACTTATCCTCCTTGTTACTATTAGAAAAATTTTGGATACTATTTCTTATCAAGGTAATCTATAGGATTTACCTGATTACCATTAACCCGGACTTCAAAATGAAGATGCGGACCTGTACTTCTGCCGGTGCTGCCAACTTTTGCAATTACATCACCCTTTTTTACATTCTGTCCTTCTTTGACAAGAAGTTTGGAAGCATGCCCATACAAGGTAGTAATACCATTGCTGTGGTTTATTATTACACATTTTCCGTAATTGCCGTTTACATCGGCAAATGTCACTTTTCCCTTTGCAGCAGCTTTTATACTATCACCATATGAGGCAGCTATGTCTATTCCTTCATGGTTTTTTTCGGAGAAATTAAATGGGTCTGATCTAGTTCCAAAGTAAGAACTAATCCTTCCACTTGCCGGCCAAAGAGTTGGGATAGAGTCTATGTAGGTTTGCAGCTTTGCTTCAGTATCGGATAATTCATTGACAATGCTGTTATCTGAGTTGTTGATTTCTTGAAGGTTTTCCAAAATGCTTTTTAGCTGGGTAGCATCTGTTATAAAAGAACGGCTGTCAGAGCCTCTGCTTGCTGTGATACTATCCATATTCCCATCAACATAACTTTCGGTCATCTGCTTATACTTATTACTGAATTCCGATATGTTTTTTGTGTACTGATCCTGTTTTTCAAGCATGGCCGAAATCTGTTCTGCTTTTTCAGAAAGCAGTTTGGCTTGCTGTTGGTTAGTATTATATGCTTGTGTAAGTTCAGTTTTTAATCTGTTATTACTGTTTACTAAAAAGCCAAAATATAATCCGAAGCAAATTACAGTAGTAAGTGTTAGCGTAGATAAAATATAGAACTTATAGCGTATTGAAGAAACTTTAATAGTTTTTACTTCATTTGTTGAATGAGGGACCAGTATAATTGATAAATACTTACTATGTTTTGTTTTTCTTGACATTCTCATATTTACCGCCTTTTCCATTTTTAACATTCGAAATAATTATATCATTGACTCAAAAAAAATGAAAGTGTACTTAAAATCTAGTTAAATTTTTGTTAATCTTAGCCGATTATTAATACGACTTATTATATATTATTGACAAATTTTGTACTCAAATATCCTTAGCATATTTGCATATATTAACATGTAAATTATTTTCTGAACCGTTATAAGAAGGATTTTACTGTGATTGAGAGAATATATTCATAGGCTGAATACTAATGTTAAGTGAGGATGAAACCAATGAAAAACTTAGGGAATAAGTTGTTGTTGGCACTTGGCAGTATAATTGTAGTTTCGGTTATTTCGTTCGGAATATCTTTCTGGGGCTATAACTTTGTTATTTCAAAAGTTAATAGTATAAATAACCACAATGATCTTGGTAATAACCTTAGTAAGATCAGAAATCTTCTTGTGGAAGAACAGCAGCTCATTTCAGACAGCATTATGAATCAGGATGCTTCTCAAAAGGATAAATTCACTAAAATTAATAGCGAAATAGATAAGAATATAGAGGGTTTGAAGGCGTTGAATTCTGATGGTAAAAGCAGATTAGGTGAAAAGGATTCAAAACAGCTCGGTGTTTTGCTCGGTGTAAATGAAGCATATAGAAAGCTCTATAATGATACTATTTTACCGCACATCGAAAAAGATAACAAAGGAGAGCTCAAAAGTCTTCTAAGCGGTGCGTCTCAGAAATTCAATGAAATTATTAATAATGAAACTACACTAAGAAATAATCTTATTAATGGTTTGGAGTCAGAGATAAGTATAATGAACGCTAACATTGATGAGGCTGCAAATTTATCTGATAGTGGGAAATTACAGGCAAATGAATTGATGAAGAAGATTGCTGATTATGAATCGAGTGTAAAGAATTTACAAAGGATAGATCTGGGGATAGTTAATCAGGAAAGTGTTGATTTGCTTAATAGAAGGATTGAGAGTTTGAAAGCTGACATTGGCAGTATAAGAAATAAATCTGCTTTAATGGGAAAGAGTTCACAGCAGATGATTAAGGAAATAGATGATCTTAAAACAGTTAAATTGCAATCTGACATTGAGTCGTTAACAGTTATTAATCGCCTCATTTCATACACTTTACAGAAACGTAGCATTTATAACGAATCAGCTGCTCTTTTACAAGAGGATGTAAGCCAATACGAAAGTTATTCAACAGAAGTTAATTCTATTATAAGTACAGTATCTGCCAAAGTAAATGGAGAAGATAAGAAGCTGGCCAGCAATATTAAAACTCTAAATCAGGAAGTAGATAGCAGTCTGGGAGCGCTTACAGCAGAAATTAAAAGGATAAACGGAAATGAACTTAAAACGGATTATAAAAAATCGCTGGAGCTAAAGGAAAGTTATAACAGTGTGATACAGGGATTGGAGGAGTCCTTTAAGAACTATCTTCAAGGAGATGTAAATGCTTCAAATAAAATAAAGAATTGGATTATAGTTGTTTTGTTTGCAATAACGTTAATATCTGTGGGGCTTGGAATGCTGTTTGTTTTCCTGTTTTCCAACAATGTTCTCAATCCTATTAGGAACATGATAAATTTGCTTGGAAAAGCTGAGAACGGTGAATTGTCAGTAAGAGCAGATGTAGGAAGAAGAGATGAAATAGGACAGCTTGGAGAAAAAATGAACAAGTTTTTGGACAGCCGTCAAAGGCTCTATAATGAGATGTCCAGTACCACAGAAGATTTAAACTCACTTAACTCTGTTTTTTCGGATGTATTTAATAAGAGCAAAGATAACGCAGGTAAGCTTTCTTCGGGATTTAAGAGTGTATTTGAACATATGAAGAATGGAATGTCCGGTACAAATGCAAAGTTACCTGAGATGAGTGGTATAGCTCAAGGGGCAATGGATATGTCGGAGGCTACTTCAAAAGTGGTTGATGAAGGTATAAAAGTGATAGAAGTTGCTTCCTCAAGTGAAAAGGCAGTTGAAGAGGCAGAAGCAGTTATTAAAAAGGTAACTGACACTGTTCAGAATATTGCAGGTTCCATTTCACTGCTTGAAGAGTCTTCGGGAAAGATTGGCGAAGTTACCAACACCATAACTGAGATAGCGTCAAGGACAAATCTACTTGCACTCAACGCTGCTATTGAGGCCGCAAGGTCGGGGCAGCAGGGAAAAGGGTTTGCAGTTTTGGCAGAAGAAATCAGGAAGCTGGCAGAACGAAGCAACAATGCTGCTGGAGAAATCAAGAAGCTTATTAAGGAAATACAAGGCAGAATTCAGGTATCTGTGGATTTTATGGGTAACGGCCTTCTGGGTGTTGAAGAAGGGGTAGAAAAAATCAACAACGTAAAAACAAATATTTCAGAAGTTATAGATTCTATAAGATATGTGGTAGATTCAATCAAAACAACGGCGGAAGATGCATGCAGGCAGAGCAATACAACTAATCAACTTGTAAAAGTTGTCGACGATATCACTAAATCTGCAAGTTACGCCTGTGCAACAGGAGGAAATCTTGATAAAAGCCTTGAAGATCAGCTAAAAGTTATTGCTGAGATGGAAGCTTTGTCTAAAAAGCTGGATACAGCATCATCCGGAATTAAAAATGTAATGAATCAATTTAAGGTTTAAATGCTTGTCACATAAAAGTTGTATACCGATAAAGGATCGAATTATTCCAGATTTGGAATTAAAGAGGTCCTTTGTGTTTGTTTACATTGAAATAATATTTAGTTATAGGTATAATAAAATATATTAATCTATAAATTACAGTTCGTTTTACCGAAACGATAATATGCATATATTGGAGTTTGGAAATAGTAATCGTTCATAATATTAAAAAAAGGAGTGTTGTTATATGGGAATAATGGATTTTATTAAGGGACAATTAATAGAGGTTATAGAATGGACTGATTCAAGCTCTGACACAATAGTATACAGGTTTCCTGTAGCTAATAAGGAAATAAAAATGGGAGCTATGTTGACAGTAAGGGAGTCGCAGGCTGCTTTGTTTGTAAACGAAGGAATTCTGGCAGATGTTTTTTATCCCGGTCTTTATGAGCTGGCTACTGAGAACTTGCCTGTTCTCACAAAATTGAAGTCATGGAAATATGGCTTTAATTCTCCTTTCAAAGCAGAGGTGTATTTTGTAAATACCAAGCAGTTTATAGATCAAAAATGGGGAACACAGAACCCGGTTCCAATTCCAGATCCTAAATTCGGACAGGTGGAAATCAGAGCAAGAGGTTTGTACTCATTTAGGGTAGCTGACCCTACTAAGTTTATGCGTGAATTATTTGGTACACGCGCAAGCTATAAAACAGAGGACATTACAAATACATTCAGAACATACCTTGTCCAGTATTTGAAGGACACAATAGCGGAAGCCAAGCTTTCGTTCTTTGATCTTCAAGCTCAGCTTGTTGAGTTCAGCAACAAGGTTAAGGAAAATGTGAAGGAGAAGTTTGAACAATTCGGACTAGAAATTGTGGACCTCACCATTGAAGACCTTTCATTGCCGGAAGAACTTAGAGAAGCATACATGCAGGGGTCGAAGATTGGTCTTATGGGCGGCATGGATACTTATACAAAAATACGTACACTTGATGCGATAAATTCAGCAGCTGAAAACCAGGGAAATGGTTCTTTTGCTGGAATGGGAGCAGGAATGGGGGCTGGTGCTGCAATTGGAAACATGATGGGCCAAATGTTCAACAGCAATCAGCAAAGCCAACAACCTGTTCAGAATCAGCAGACTTTTCCATGTCCAAAATGCAACTCTCCAGTTCAGCAAGGAGTTAAATTTTGCCCTAATTGCGGTCAGAATACAGCGCCTCAAAAAGCAGCTTGTGTAAAGTGCAATGCTGAAATTACTCCGGGTGCAAAGTTCTGCCCTGAATGCGGTGCATCACAGGATCTCTCGTGCAGCAAGTGTGGAACCAAGTTGTCATCAGGCAGCAAGTTCTGTCCTGATTGCGGTAACAAGGTTTAGATTGCGGGTAATTATTACTAGAGACAGTAGTTAAAAGCTATTGTCTCTTTTTGTGTAAAGATGTTGAAAAGTAAAAATGTTGGTAAAATAGAATGAAACTTTTCACGTTGTTTATAGATGGCATTTTTGAGGTATAATATAGAAGAAACTCATTATGTTTAATGGAGCGATATTATGAATTGTAAATGTGTTCCGGAAACAAGACAGAATAGGAAAAAATATATAGAAGCTTATTATAAGCCAAACATGGGAAAAGGGTTGCCTGATTTTAAAGTTCTTGGATGGGAAAGTAAGGAAGCTCAGGACATGAGGTTTGAGACCTTGAGGGCTAATGTTGACTTGAAAAACAAGAAGGTATTGGATGTCGGATGTGGATTGGGTAATCTGCTTGAATATTTAAATAGTAATGGAATTAACGTAGAATATACTGGTGTTGATATAATTGAAGATATGATTGAAAGTGTAAAGCAGAAGAACCTTATTGGTGAGTTTTATTGTATGGATATCTTTAAACAGCACCATTTTGAATCAAGGAGCTTTGATGTTATATATACTTCAGGGATATTTAATTTAAATATGGGCAACAATATGGAGTTCCTGATGAGGGCTTTAGGCTGTTTTATTAATCTGTCAAAAAGCATTATAGCTTTCAATCTGCTTGATAAGAACTCTCCGGGTAAAGAAGATATATATTATTATTATGATCCTGAAGAAGTTGCAGCGATGATGGAAAGACAATATCCTCAAATAAAGAACATTAAAATTGTCAGGGGATACCTTAATAATGATTTTACGATTATTTCCCGAAAGGTTGATTTTGCATAATAATGTAAATATAATTTAAAGACTGGAATTAATCAGAAGAAAAAATAATAAATTTTTGCCAAGCCTATTTAAAATATGTAAATGAATTAGTATAATAATAGTAACGATACAATTAGGTTTTTTGTAATATTATAAGAAAAAATAGAAAACAATACAAAATATAGAAAGATAACTGATTTTGATTCGTATTATATTAATTGAGGAATAGATACGGTAACAGTAAGCGTTTTATAAGGGGAAAAATGTATTGAAGTTAAGAGGAAAAGCTTATGAGTATTAGAAAGGTTACAATTGCAGGTACCAACAGCGGCTGTGGAAAAACCACTGTTACAATGGGTATTCTGGCCACTCTTTACGTAATGGGGCTTGACGTACAGCCTTTTAAAGTCGGTCCTGATTATGTTGATCCAATGATTCATACCTTTATTACAGGTAATGACTCAAGAAATCTTGACAGTTGGATGCTGGATATAGACACTGTAGTTCATCTTTTTGAAAAGAACGCCATAAATGCAGATATATCAATAGTTGAGGGTACAAATGGGCTTTATGACGGCTATGATGGAAATACAATCGTTGGAAGTACCGCTCACGTGGCTAAAATAATAAAGTCTCCGGTTATTCTTGTTGTAAATGCAGAAGGTGTATCTTTAAGTATTGTTCCTATGGTAAGAGGTTTTATTGATTATGACAGGAATCTTGAAATAATTGGCGTTATACTAAACAAAGTAAGTAGTGAAGAGCACTATGAAGCATTAAAAACTGCTATTGAAACAGGAACAGGTGTAAAGGTTTTTGGTTATCTGCCTAAAATGGATGAGGATGAATTGCCGTGCAAGCACGTTGGGCTTGTTCCAGAAGAAGATATGAATGATTTGAAAAAGAAAATCCGTGTGCTGGTAGAGCAGGTAATAAAGACTATAGATGTAGATCTGATTATAAAGATGTCAAACAGACCGAGAGTTTCTTATTTGAATGCTACAAAATTCTCGTTTGAACAGATAAAACCTCCACAGAAAATAAAAATTGCGGTGGCAAAGGATAAGGCTTTTAGCTTTTATTATAAAGACAATCTTGAGCTTTTAAAGATGATGGGAGCGGAGATACAATATTTCAGCCCATTAAAGGATATAACACTTCCTGAAGATATTGACGGTATATATTTGGGTGGAGGTTATCCTGATTTCTATGCAAAAGAGCTTCAAGGGAATAAATCGTTCATACAAAGTATCAAAAAGGGCATAATGGCAGGCATCCCAACATATGCTGAATTTGGAGGCCTTATGTATCTTTCGCAATACGTAGAGAAGCAAAATAATGAAAAGGCTAATATGGCAGGTATACTTCCTGGATACTGTCGGACAACACAAGAGCTTAGCAAATCCGGCTATGTTGATATAGAAGTTACAAAAAACAATGTGTTATCCAAAAAAGGTTATAG
This sequence comes from Acetivibrio cellulolyticus CD2, assembly GCF_000179595.2. Taxonomy (NCBI): domain Bacteria; kingdom Bacillati; phylum Bacillota; class Clostridia; order Acetivibrionales; family Acetivibrionaceae; genus Acetivibrio; species Acetivibrio cellulolyticus. The sequence continues at coordinate 66,369 of NZ_JH556659.1, forward strand.
GATAAGGGGATATGAGTTTTGCCACTCTGAAATAAATATGTTATCGGATGATGTATCAAGATGTTTCAATGTTGTCAAGAGAAGGCCTGATATGGAGCCAATAATTTGGAAATGTGGATATAGTATTTATAATCTGATAGCTGTTTATCCGCATTTGCACCTATGGGGTAACACGGATTTTGCTAAAAAGTTTATTGAGAGTTGTAATAAATATAGAATGGCGAACTCCCTTGCAATTTGAAATTTTAAAAAGTATTTTGAGAAATAAATAAAATATGTTTAAATATTAGAAATTAATGTAATAATTAACAATAAGGCAAACTGATTCTTTTTCTTTGTCCCTAAGGGGACTATTTTTTTTGCTGAAATATGGTTTTTTCTTTGCCAGACTTATATAATATAAACAAAATAAGAGTTTCACATGAGAGGCGGTAATGTATTGGTACCGGTTAAGAAAAATGAAATACATAAAATAGAGATTGGCGGAATGACCCATGAAGGGCAAGGCGTAGGTAGAATCAGCAATTTTACAGTATTTGTTGATGGACCTATCAAGGGTGAAGAAGTTGAGATAAAGATTATAAAGGTAAATAAGAACTATGCTGTTGGCAAGCTATTAAAAGTTATTAAAGCTTCACCAGACAGAGTTGAGCCGGCATGTGAAGTGTATAACAGGTGCGGAGGGTGCAGTCTTCAACATATGAGTACACAAGCAGCTTTAAGGTTTAAAACTGAGTTGGTGACTGAGAACATAAGACGGATTGGGAAACTGCAGGATGTAATAGTTCATGATACCATAGGCATGCAGAAGCCTCTAAATTATAGGAATAAGGCGCAGTATCCTGTCGGAAAGCTAAATGACGAGCTTAAAGTGGGATTCTATGCAAAAAAGTCCCATGATATTATTGATTCTCCTATATGCATGATTCAACACAGTGTAAGTGATAGAGCGAAGCTTATAGTGAAGGAGTTTTTGAAAGAAAACAACATCAGTGTATATGATGAAACTACTGGAAAAGGACTTGTGAGGCATGTCATGACCAGGACTGGTTTTAATACCGGGGAGATAATGATAGTTCTTGTGCTAAATGGCAAAAGTTTGCCGGAACAGGACAAGCTGGTTAAGCTGCTTACGGGCGAATTACCTGAAATCAAAAGTATTATACTGAATATAAACACGATGAATACCAATATAATTCTAGGAACCAGGAATATAGTTATATTTGGGGAAGAGACAATCACCGACTATATAGGCAAGTTTAAGTTCAAAATATCTCCGTTATCTTTCTTCCAGGTGAATCCCGTGCAAACAGAGGTTCTCTACAACAAAGCCTTGGAGTATGCAGGCCTTACAGGTCAGGAAACTGTGTTTGATTTGTACTGCGGCATAGGAACTATATCTTTGTTTTTGTCTGAGAAGACCAAGAAGGTTTATGGCGTGGAAGTTGTGGAAGAGGCTGTAAGGGATGCAAAGGTAAATGCTGGAGTTAATGGTGTAGAGAATGTCGAGTTTTTTGTTGGTGAGGCCGAGAGGGTTATTCCCGAGATGTATAGTAAGGGGATAAAAGCTGATGTAGTGGTTGTTGATCCTCCACGTAAGGGTTGCGACCAGGTGCTGCTTGAGACTCTTGTCAGTATGGAGCCAAGGAGGATTGTGTATGTGTCATGTAATCCTGCTACTCTTGCACGGGATTTAGGTTTTTTGACGGAAAGAGGCTTTAAGGTGCTGGAGGTTCAGCCGGTTGATATGTTTCCATGGACGGCGCATGTGGAGACGGTGGTTCTTTTGTCCCAACAAAAACCGAGTGATAAGATAGCGGTTAATTTGGACTTGGATGCGTTGGATGTAACATCAACAGAAAGCAAAGCTACTTATGCTGAGATTAAGGATTATGTGCTGAAAGAGCATGGATTGAAAGTTTCAAATCTTTATATTTCACAGGTAAAAAGGAAATGTGGAATTGAGGTTGGGGAGAATTATAATCTGGCGAAGTCGGAAGATGCGAAGCAACCGAATTGTCCGGAAGAAAAGGAAAAGGCGATTGTGAAAGCGTTGAAGCATTTTGGGATGGTTGGATAATACAGAAAGTAGGATAGCTGTTTTATGCTCAAAGGGCAGATGGCACATAAGCATCCATCTGCTCTATAATTAGATAAACTCACTTTTGTATAAAAAAACACAGGATCATATCTTTGGAAAAAGTATTTTTATTTCAAATCCTTGCATCCATTCAGATTCGACGTCCAGTTCTAGTTTTAGATTTTTTGCAACTTCTTTTACCAAATATAATCCCATTCCGGTTGCTTTCTTTCGATTTTCTCCCGAATCACCAGTAAAGCCCTTTTCAAAAATGTATGGTAAATCACAGGATTTTACTCCAACACCGTTGTCTTTAATAGAAAGTACACTGTATTTTTCCAGCGTGTCAAATCTGATAGTTATTTCTGGTATTGTATCTTTTTTTGCATATTTAATTGAATTACTTATAGTCTGGCTTAACAAAAATCGTAAACTTCTTTTGTCAGAAAAAACATTCGTAGTCAGTAATTCCATATGGATTAAGAATCCCTTTTCTTCAAGTAAGGGCTGGTAATCCTCCAATATATCATTGATACATTCTGATAAGCAAATTTCTTCAAAGAAATAATCTTTTTTCTCGCATTTCAGCCTTGCGTAGAACAGCATCTGATCTATATATTCCTGGATACGATTACGAATATAATCCATTTTCATAGATATATTATTCGGGATCTTATCACTATGATTATCTAACAGAATTGTGAGTAGCGAAATGGGGGTCTTTGTTTCATGTGCCCAGGCTTCTACATACTCCTCATAATCCGAAATTCTTGTTAGTAATTGGTCATTTTCATATTCTTTTTCTCTCAACGTTTTTCCAAGCAATCGTATTACATTTTTATCGGAATCACTACATAATCCAATTAAGGTTTCTTCATTCAGTTCCGTTGGCGAACTGATATAATTCCTATATGCATCCTGATATTTAATTTCATGACGTGTCACTGTAAATAATAAGATTAGAAATAAGAGCACACTAGAAAGTATGATTATCATTGATAAGGCATATAGTGCTTGCACATCCGCAATCCATAGCAAAATGCAGAAAAAGGTATCTATAGCCAGAAGAAGCAGTAGCCATGATACATATTTCTTTATCATTATCCATCTATTTTTCATACAGTACCTCGCTGGTGATTTCATATCCCTTCCCTGAAATTGATACTATTTTCTGAGTCATATTTAAAGTAAGCATTGTTTTTCTTAGTCTTGTCAAATTAACCTGTAAGGCATTTTCATCAATAAATTCCGTAGTTCCCCACAGCGATATATTTAATTCATCCTTTGTTACAATTCCGTCTTCGTGCAATAGAAACACTTCAAGTAACTTTCCCTGGTTCTTCGGTAATACAGTAGATTGATTATTGATGTATAAAGTATAGGTCAGCCGATCCAGAAGAAAGCCTTCTCCCTCCAGCAAATTAGCACGTCCCTCATATCTTTTTAGTACATTTGAAATTCGTGCCAACAGTCGTTCTTTTCGACATGGTTTTGTCAAATATTCATCGGCACCAAGCTCCAGTGCATGAAGTTCATCTTTCATTTGATCTCTGGATGTTAATATCAACACAGGAATCGAACTTTTTCTTTTGATTTCTTGACAGATCTGAAATCCACTAATTCCAGGCAGATTCAAATCTAGCAAAACAAGGTCTGGGACTGATTGAAGAATATGTTCCGTAGTGTTATCAAATACATCTATTGCATCTACCTGATATGCAGATTTTTTTAATAATTCTGTCAATTCTTCTCTCATATACACTTCATCTTCTACGAGTACAATTTTCTTCAAATAACCCCTCCTTTTTTATTCTTCTCGTTCTAATGTCATCAAGGATAACAAATATTTATCGCTGGATTTCTTAACGACCATCATATACACAAATTCTACCACACAGAGAAGTAAAATCATAGCACAGGATATTCCCATCATACTTTTTAAATCTGCACTAGTGTAGGATGATGAGAGCAGTCCTGAGAATAATGCACGGATTCCAAACATACTACTGATAGCAGCAATCAAAACAGGAATTCCAAAGTACCAGTTAATCTGTTTCTTTGCAGAATAACAGATAGAATGATAGGATGATCCAATGCGAATCAGTGTTTGATAACGTCCTCTTGTACGCTGTTGCTGGGTTAGAAATTGAATTCCAATTACTGTATTGGCAATAATCAAAAAGACAATTGCTAGGTAAATTGTGATATAACTTGCAGCCACTACATAAAACAGTTGTCTGCCTATATTCTGTAGATAACTTTCATAATTGATTCCAGCCTCATTCAGTAGTACATTTGTATCTGATACAGCAGTTAAAAGGCTCTTTCCATCCGTTTGAGTCTTACTCAATACAGCATTCTGATAAATCGTGTAATCGCCCTGTGTCAGTTGTTCAAAAACATCATCAGAAACGATAAGGGCAAACGAAAGTGTAATGGAACGATCTACGACAAGATTTGTGCTTTGTATACTTCCTGTTAAATGAAAGTTTTCTTCGTTTATTTGAACCACTGGCTCCGTGTCTATTATTCTATTTAGAATAGCCATTCGTGATGTGGTTGTAAACCCCGAATCCATGTAAACAACGGCCTCATTTTCTTTGAGTTCCATTTCTGGTAATCCAGCTAACGATAATAGTTTATTATATCCTGATATAGAAATCAAATGTGGGTAATCTTCATAACCGAGATTATTCAATAATATGTCTTTGTCATCAGAATCGGGTAATTGATTTATGGAATTCATCACACTGTCCATGGAATATACATTTTGGTAATTATCATCCTCTGTTTTAATATGACCTACTTTCATTTCAAAAACAGTATCAAATAATCCATTCAAATCATTTTCATTCAATAGTGTCTGGATATCGGTTGAATTAACATCTGTATCAAATGTATAATCTATGGTATGCTGTTCTGTTCCACTATAATGTATTGCAATTGCCACACCGCATCCAAAACAACATAACGCTGCCAGAATCAAAAGTGAGCTGATTGCCATTGTATTTGATTTTTGTATCACTTCTTCCTGCAATTGACGGAATGTGAAGGTATGGAGCCTGTGATTGTTCTCGAATTTGGTTGCTATAATTTCCATAAAGGTTCGAAGCCCAAAGAAAATCAATAGCGTTCCAGCCAGACCACAGATAAATGTGATTGCCATAATTCCAATGCTGCTCCATGACATACCTCGAATCGCCAAAATATATGCTACACACAATAATACAATTCCAATCATTAAGGAGAATGCATAACAGACAGACGGAAGTTGTTTTTTATTTCCAGCGGGAACAGGTGTTAATAATGCTCCAATTTCCTGATGAGCTATTTTTCCGCTCAATATTAGAAAAGCAACTAATTTTATAAGTAAAAACCCAAACACTGTCCAAATAACTGCCTTGAACGACAGTGAAAATGTATGACCGACAATCCCCAGTCCAACGAGCTTTGCTGTTACCAAGCTGATTAATTCAGATGTTGCTATACCAATTGGAAGTCCAATCACCAGCGCTGTAATGCTGTTTCTGATATCCTCAGCAAAAAGCAAAAGAAACAATTTGTAACGTCTCATTCCCATCATTAGATACATTCCAAATTCATGTTTTCTGCTTTCCAGTTGATATTTACTTGCAAAATATACAAGGAAGAACAATATAAACAAGGTCACTCCATAGAATAATGGAATCATCGAAAGCAGTCTGTTTACAGCATCGCTTTCCATTGTTACAAGGAACCGCATAACATCCTGATTGGACAAAGAAAGGATTAAATAAAATGCTATAATTGCAATCAACAAGGATGAGAAAAACAAACTGTTTTCTTTTCGATTTCTTTTACTATTTCTAGATACTAAATCAAAGAACATTAGCGCTGCCACCTCCTAACTGTGCCATCAGCTGGAGAATTCGCTCATAAAATTCTTGTCTTGATTCAATTGGGGCATTCTTTCTCAGTTCATGAAAGATTGTTCCATCCTGAATAAAAAGGATTCTATTACAATAACTTGCAGCATTTGAATCATGCGTCACCATTAGAATAGTAGATTGTTCCTGTTCATTCAGTCCTGATAACTTATTCATCAGAAGTTTTGCATTTTTTGAATCTAATGCACCCGTTGGTTCATCTGCCAATATAATTTCAGGGTTTAAAATCAATGATCTTGCAGCAGCAACTCTTTGTTTTTGTCCACCGGACATTTGAGATGGGAATTTGTTTACTACATCGCGAATGTCAAGATAAGCCACTAATTGTTCCAGGCGTTTATTGCTTTCTTTTTCAGATATCTTATGCAAAGACAATGGAAGCATAATATTTTCTCGACCAGTTAGGTTGTCTAAAAGCTCAAAATTCTGAAATAAATATCCAATACGATTCCCTCTATAATCAGATAGTTCTTTTCCCTTTAAATTAGTAACATCAGTGCCTTGTAGCATTATTTTACCACTGGATGGTTTGGTTACAGTAGCAATACAATTAAGTAAGGTAGATTTTCCTGAGCCACTGCTTCCCATGATTCCAAGAAATTCACCATGCATAATTTGAAAAGAAATGCCATCTAATGCTTTTGTCTGATTGTCTGATTTACCATAATATTTTTTCAAGGAATCAATTTCCATAATATTCTGTTTCACTTTAAAAACCTCCGTCTTTTTGATACTTTAATATTAACATGGGAAATTAAATTTGAACACTTACAGTGAGTGTAAGGTTAATTATGAACAATATAATAGGATGAAGTGGCTATATAAATTATTTATAGGTATAATCACATTTTATTAAACATATCAGACTTGGCTACAAAAAGTGCAGCCAGAATTATGTGCTGGCTACAGAAAGTGATGCCAGATAGAAAAAATGGCTATAGAAAGTACAGCCATATAAAATCAGTAGTATTGAGTCATAATTTAAATTCCCAAACCTGGCTTCAAAAAGCACAGCCAGAATCGTTTATTGGCTTTAAATAGTATAGCCAAGATATATAATTGGCTACAAAAAGTGTAGCCATATGACATATATAAGGGGTTTCAGGGGATTTTAGCCCCTGACAAGTTGCGATAGGACGGAGACGTCGCTATTGCGTAACTTGCCGTACATTATCTTACATTCAAAATGTTCACCACGTTAAGAAAACTGTACTATCAGCAAAGCACAGATAAAACGGAAATCTTAATTTCGTAACTACATATTTGTTATTTATAGAAGCATGGTTACTGCCACTTATAATTACTTTAAGTGCAGATGAACTGTGCTTTTTGATTGCATAATGCGATGGAACAGATGCTTTTGACTATCTAGATTTTGCGAAATCAGAAGAAAAAAGCACCGAAATCTGGTTTGAAAAACAGAAAATACACCAGCCTGGTTTCTATCGGAAAACTTGAAATGCAGTTAATATATTGATAATAGAAAAAGTTCAATAGCTGGCTTTACTGATAAAGAATAAAAGAATAGAACGTATTTGGAAGTAATCCTTACACTTAAAACTTTATAAGAAAATTTGAATGATAATAAATACAGAAGGGAGAAGCCTATGAACAAAGAATTCGAGCGATGCTGCATACAAATAGCTAAGATGATGGAAAAGTATAGCTCCATGATTTTGCGGGATATTGAGAAAGAAATAAAATATCGACCAAACCTAATGGCGGTGAATGCAGATGGTAAAAAAGCAAGATTTACAACATATGTGAAATGTATTTCTGCTTATCAATGCAGGGCGGCATAGAAAAATTGTATCAAGTGAACTTCATAAGACGGAGCATTTCTTGGATTAACTGAAATGCTCAGCCTTATGAAGTTTAGAAAACATTATTGAATATAAGTTGGAACAATGATAATATAATGTTGGGACAATCGCAAAATAGTAAAAAATGAAATTCCCTTTGAGGAAATGTTAAAAGCCTTATGTGGGATTCACGAATAAGAAAGTGAGTGGAGGTATGCCGATGAAGAAACAGCTTAAATGTTACATTTACACCAGAGTATCTACTTCCATGCAAGTAGAAGGATACAGTTTGGATGCTCAGAAGGATAAATTAAAAAAATATGCAGATTATCAAGAGATGGTGATTGCTGGTGAATATTCCGATGAAGGCAAATCAGGTAAAAGCGTAGAAGGAAGACCAGAGTTTCAACAAATGCTTTGTAATATTGAAAATGGAAAAGATAACGTAGACTTTGTACTTGTATTCAAGCTATCTCGTTTTGGAAGAAATGCGGCGGATGTTTTAAGTTCTTTGCAGAGAATGCAGGATTTTGGTGTGAATTTGATCTGTGTGGAAGATGGAATTGACAGTCCTAAGGACGCCGGAAAATTGATGATTTCTGTATTGTCAGCGGTGGCTGAAATTGAACGTGAGAATATTCTTGTGCAGACAATGGAAGGACGTAGGCAGAAAGCAAGAGAAGGCAAGTGGAATGGTGGATTTGCTCCTTATGGGTATAAGCTAGTTGAAGGAGAGCTACAGATAGCAGAGGATGAAGCACCAATTATCCGTCTGATCTATGATAAATTTATTAATACCACAATGGGAATTGGAGCAATTGCTGTATTTCTTAATCAGAATGGGTATCGTAAAAAAATAAGACAGAACAACACCATGGAGACTTTTTCTTCTTCTTTTATCAAAGGAGTATTGGACAATCCAATCTATTGTGGAAAGCTTACTTTTGGCAGACGAAAGAATGAGAAAATAGCAGGAACACGGAATGAATATCATGTGGTAAAGCAGGATTCTTATTTGATCAGTGAAGGAATTCATGATGAAATTATTTCGGAAGAAGATTGGAATCTGGCACAGAAAAAACGTCAGGAAACTGGAGTGGGAAATAAAAAAGTGCATAGTCTTGAACATGAGCATATTTTATCTGGTATTGTAAAATGTCCTATTTGCGGAAGTGGGATGTATGGAAATGTCAATCGTAAGAAACGTAAAGATGGAACCTTATATAAGGACTACTTTTATTACGCATGCAAGCATAGAACCTTCATTGATGGTCATCACTGCACTTATAAAAAGCAGTGGAATGAAGACAAGGTAAACGATGCAGTAGCTGAGATTATTGGAAAACTTGTAAATAATCCAAAGTTTGAGAATGAGATTAGGACGAAAATTGGAAACAGTCTTGATACAAAAGATTTGGAGAAAGAACATACAAACTTAAAGGAGCAGCTGAAACAATTGCAAGGTGCCAAGAATAAACTGGCTTCGCAGATGGATCATTTATCCGTATCAGACAAACATTATGATAAAAAGTATCAGGATATGCAGGAACGTATGGATGGACTGTATGATGAAATGGATGCTATGGAGCTATCAATAGAGGAAGTTGAAAATCGCTTATTCAACATCAAGCAACAGAAAATTTCAGGCGATAACGTCTATCAATTCCTTCTGTATTTTGATAAACTTTATGATAAGATGACGGATGGGGAGAAAAAGGAGTTTGTAAAAAGCTTTGTAGAGGAAGTACATCTATATGAGAAAGAGCAGGAAGATGGCAGATTCTTAAAGCATATCAAGTTTAAATTCCCAGTATTTTTCAATGGAATGGAGACAGAGGAACTTGATTGGGACAATGAAAGTACCGTGGAGTGCGTGGTAGGACTGCAAAATTCGATTGTAGCCATTAAATAAAGTTTTGCTTTTAAAATAAAGTTCTAAAGGAATGTAATAGATTTTGATTGTGAGTTAGAGGTGGAAAATGACAAAACTAACCAATAATGAATATGGCAACTTCATAAAAGAAATAAAACAAAGGATATATAAAAGCCAGTACGAAGCGTTGAAAGCTGCAAACAAAGCTTTAATAACACTATATTGGGAAATTGGTGAAGAAATATATAATCAACAGCAGCAAAAGGGTTGGGGTAAATCTATTGTTGAAGTATTAGCAGAAGAATTACAAAAAGAGTTCCCTAATATTAAAGGCTTTTCTGCAAGAAACCTTTGGAGGATGAGGGAATTTTATGTGACTTATTGTGAGAATGAATTTCTGCCACCATTGGTGGCAGAAATAAGTTGGACTAAAAACACAGTAATACTGGAAAAATGTAAAGACGCTCTTGAGAGAGAATTCTATATAAAAATGACAAAACGATATGGTTGGACAAAAAACGTCCTCATTAACAATTTGGAAAATAAGGCATATGAAAAATATTTATTAAATCAAACTAATTTTGATGAAACAGTACCTGAAAAATACCGTTTGCAAGCAAAACTGGCTGTTAAAGACGAATATACATTTGATTTTTTGGAAATGGGATTCGAGCATTCCGAGCATGAGCTTGAAATGGGCCTTATCAATAATATCAGAGCATTCTTGTCTGAAATGGGAGGAAACTTCACATTTATTGGTAATCAGTATCATATTGACTTGGAGGGAGAAGACTTCTATATAGATTTGCTTCTGTTTCATAGAAAGCTTAAAAGTCTTATTGCAATAGAACTTAAAATAGGTGAGTTTAAACCTGAATATGCAGGAAAAATGCAATTCTATTTAACTGTTCTTGATGATAAAGTTAAGCTGCCCGATGAAAATCCTTCAATAGGGATAATTATTTGCAAAAGTAAAAAACGGACAATTGTTGAATATGCTTTGAAGAACTCAAACAAACCAATCGGAGTTTCAACTTATAGCTTAAGCAGTACACTTCCGGATGATATGAAAAATCTATTGCCTACACCAGAGGAGATTATAGATAGATTATCAGTTTTAGAGGATATGTAATTGAATTTTTGTTTTCTTATTAAGCAAACGACATATGTGGAGACTGAAAAAGTGCCTATTTTCACTTAACATATTCTTACTCCAATAAAGTTTAATAAGGGAATGTATTATTATGACCTGCTAAAATAGATTAAAAAGGCTATGAAGTATTTTCAAAAGGTATTGAATTAGACTCTTAAACGATTGTTATAATTTTAGCCACTTGAAGGGTAATAACTCAGCAGGTGTTTTTTAGTTTTTAAAAAGTAGGTGTTTTATGGAATTAATAAACCTTTTGTTGTAAAATGTAGTTGAGGTTTTGATGAAATACCAAAAGTATGAGTTAGGGGATAAGCATATGTTTGGTGCAATTGCTGGTGATATAATTGGTTCGGTTTTTGAATGGCATAATGTAAAGTCTATAGACTTTGAATTGCTCAGCAGACAGTCACCAAATCAAGAGGTCGCAGCAGCACGGGCAGTTGTAGGGGAGTATTTCCGCGCAGTTAAAGCAAAGGATTCGAAAGCAATCCTAAAAACATTAACTCAGCATTATAATACACCAAATGTGGTGTTGTTTGGGGATGAAACCCGCACGCTTTTGTCGGTTGATTATAACCCGGAAGATCCCATGAGACAAAGCTATGTGACCAATGGCAGAGGAAGCGTAAATGGTATCAAGAAAGAAAATGTCATAGTTTTTAAGGTAAATTTCAATGTTAAGTATCCAAAGGGCATAACTGGCCCATTCAATGAAGGGGAATATAAAAACTGGAGCTTCATTTTGATTCGGGATGGTAAAGATTCCACATGGCTCATTGATGATCAAGGATATTGATATAAAAGCCTTTAAAGGAATATTAATCATCTTACGGCGTTTTGCATCAGGTGATATTGTGATATTCTTATTATACGAGTGTTATAGATATGTTCCCACGAACAGTAAAACCGTTGATATATTTCCACATACCTCGAAAATGCTTGAAACCGGTTGACCTGTTCCCACGAACGTATAGTACAAAAATTTGACTTAAGACATCAATAATGGCAACTCGAGCCATGTAGAATGTGTGGTAGGACTGCAAAATTCGAAATTCGAAAAGGATTGATAGCAGAAGGTTTTGGTTTTGGAAGTAAATGTATATGTTCCTATGTACAGACGGAGAAAACACTGTATATGTGAAGAAATAAGTAGATCTAGAATTCATAACATAAAATTATGGGCTCAAATGCCTGACCCGCAGTCAAATTAAGACTCAAATTTTGATACAAGGTAAAGTCACTGATTTCAGTGGCTTTTGTTGTTGTTCGCCCAGCATGGGCGTAATCTAGTGGGTGAAAGTCCCTAGTGTAGCTTTGTAGTAGCAAACACATAGCTGAACACCAAGGGTGTCCATCGTGAGGTGGAATCTGAAGGAAGGTGTAGGCAAATCTCTGGTCTGACGAACAGAAATCACATATAAGGCATGATATGTTGGATAAGGCTGCAACACAAGCTAAAGTCCAATACTACTCGAAAACATATTATGTAGATGTGGCAGATGGATGGAGTGAAAGATTACGTTCTTAACTGGGGAGGTCTGTACGGTATGCTCTGCATAGCGAGCATTTTCGCTACTTAGTAAGCTTTGTTGAAATAAAGTTGAACGTACAGAAGTCAGTTCAAGCCGTAGTATCGTGGAAACTATTGAAAGATAGTGGAGAAAAGGGCTTGACGGTTATAGAAAGACAGACGTTACTTACTTGAATTATAAGGATAGCAGTTGCCCGCGAGGGGTTGCTCATTTGAAAATAGGTTGGAAACCGAAGATAAATAATGAGAACGCTTAGTAAGGATAGATAGGTAATGCAAGGCGTAGGCACATCTTATTTATAACCGAACCGCCGTGTACCGAACGGTACGCACGGTGGTGTGAGAGGACGGCGGTTAGTCACCGCCTCCTACTCGATTTTGGAGTATGCATAATTTTTTTGTGACGTACAGTGAAAATGAAATTCTGCAGCCATTGGTTGCAGAAAAAAGTTGGACTAAAAATGTGTTGATTAATAACTTTGGAATGAAAAACGAAATGACAGTTGCAAGATGTAAAAGATTATCCACTTTTTATATGAAATAAATGAATTTATGTTATTTACCACTCTTAACAGGGTATAATTTAAATAATGTGCTGCATTTTTTATGTTGATACCAGGTTTTAAATAATTTTTAGGTCTAAGTTGGGTGATATATACGATTTATGACGCATTGGACCGAAAGGAGATCTTATGGATAAAATTCTTAGGGAATTTGAAGGGTATTTTGATGAAGAGAATAAGGAAAAATCAGTGAGTTACGTATTAATGAAACTGCAGGCTCAAGAAATTGATGTTGTTGATCTATATACAAAAATTTTGACTCCACTTTTAAATAATATGAAATGTAAGCTGGAAGATAAAAGAATCTGTATATGGAAAGAACACGTGAAAACGGGAATAATACGGACAATTGTAGAGAACTGTTATCCATATGTTATTGCAAAGAGAAATGAATTAAATCTTCCTAAAAAAGGAATTGTGGCTGTCTTATGTCCTCCTGAAGAATATCATGACTTAGGCGCGCGGATGGTTGCTGATTTTTTCACAATTGCTGGCTATGAAGCTATATTTGTTGGAGGGAACACTCCTTATCAGGACTTTTATAATGCAATTCATACCATTAAACCAAAGCTTGTCGCTATCAGTGTAAGCAACTATTATCATGTAGTCTCAGCAAAAAAAATGATACAAGAAATAAAGTCAGCAATGAATCAACATGTAAAAATTGTTGTTGGAGGATCAGCGTTTCATGATGATGAAGCAAATAAAGTAAGGACAGTAGGAGCAGATTACTATGCAGTAGGCTACGGGGATATATTAAAGATTGCAGAAAGTGAGGAATATTCATGAGTCTTGGATTTAGAATTGCAACTAGATTTTTAAAATCAAATTTAGGCCAGACTATTTTAATTATATTGGGAATTGCAATTGGCGTATCTGTTCAAATTTTTATTGGGTCTCTCATTCAAGGCTTACAAAAGGGTCTTGTTGAAAAAACCATTGGAAGTTCCTCGCAGATAACTATTACATCAGACCAGAAAGATGTTCGAATTACTGAATATGGTGATTTGCTAGAACAATTATATTCGATGGATAACAGAATTCGTTCTATATCTGTTGCACAGGACAATCCTGCGTTTTTAGTAGTCGGAGATAATTCTCAATCCCTACTTGTACGAGGATTTGAAATAGATAAGGCAGATAAAATATACAAACTATATGATAGAATAGTAGAGGGAACCTATCCAAAGAATGAGAATGAAATTATCCTGGGTGTTGATTTGAAAGATGAATATTCAATAAAAGCAGGAGATGAAGTAGTAATTACTACTACAAATCAAAAATCTGTAAGTTGTAAAGTGGTTGGTTTTTTTGATCTAAAGGTAACTTCCTTGAATACTGGATGGGGAATAACTACGCTAAAAACCTCACAAGACCTATTTGAAACAGGTGACAGCATTTCTTCAATTGAAATGCAACTTCAAGATGATGCTGTATTTGCAGCAGATGAAATTGCTTCAGAAATAAATGGGGGTATACCAAAAGACAAATACAAGGTTGTTAATTGGAAGGAACAGAATGAATCCTTGTTAAGCGGTTTACAGGGACAGAGTATTTCCAGTTATATGATACAGGTATTCGTTATGATTTCGGTTCTTCTTGGAATAGCAAGTATTTTGGCAATTACAGTAATACAGAAATCTCGCCAGATTGGTATTTTAAAAGCGATGGGTATCCGTAATTCTTTAGCCAGTACCATATTTCTATTTGAAGGACTCATTCTTGGATTTTTTGGTGCTATTCTAGGAATTGTCTTAGGACTTGGGTTGTCCTTTGCATTTACTAAATTTGCTTTAAATCCTGATGGAACACCAGTCATAGATTTATATATTAGCTATTCTTTTATTGGGTTATCCGGATTGATTGCAATGCTGGCATCTGTTATTGCAGCTTTATTCCCTGCACTACGATCCTCTAGGCTGAATCCGATAGAAATTATTCGCAATAATTAGGAGGATATGATTATGAGTAATATATTGGAATTGAGGAATGTGAACAAGATATATGGTACAGATATCAAAACCCAAGTCCTTTATGATATTAACCTGACAATTAAAGAAGGCTCTTTTAATTCTATAATTGGACAGTCCGGGAGTGGTAAAAGTACGTTGTTGAATATTATAGGGACTCTGGATAAAGCAACATCTGGAGAGGTACTTATTAACGGAAAAAATATTGAAACGATGTCATCTAATCAACTAGCAGATTACCGTAACAAAACGATAGGCTTTGTATTTCAGTTTCATTATCTTTTGCCTGAATTCACTGCATTAGAAAATGTACTAATGCCATATCGTATCAGTAATAGCAAGATTACAAAGGAAATAGTAGAGAAAGCGAAAGAAAATTTACGTTTGGTTGGCTTGGAAAAAGTAATGAATAACATGTCAACCAAGATGTCTGGAGGACAGCAACAGAGAACCGCAATTGCAAGGGCCTTGATAAACAACCCCAAGATCATACTGGCAGATGAGCCGACAGGGAATTTGGATTCGGATTCTACCGAGAAAATCTATGATTTACTTCGTAGCATTAATGAGGAGTTTAAAACCACCTTTATCATAATTACCCATGATAGAAGGATTGCTGAAAAGGCTGACCGCATTGTGGAAATAAAGGACGGAAAAATAAATCTTGATATCCTAAAATAAATACATCATCCTGTTATTTGTAAATTTCTGGTCATCATAATTTTTATTTGTTGCATGCATTCAACCATGGAACGTGGGAAAACTGTAAAGCAGCTGATTTTGGATTATTTCTCGATAAAGCGAAAAAATCTGGAAAGATCAGATATGCAGGATTCTCTTTTCATGATGATCTTGATTTGTTTAAAGAGATCGTTGATACATATCCTTGGGATTTTTGCCAGATTCAATTGAATTATATGGATGAAAACTATCAGGCTGGCCTTGAGGGAATGAAGTATGCACATGAACGCGGACTCGGGGTCGTCATTATGGAACCCCTTAGAGGAGGAACGTTATCAAAGAGAGAAATTCCAAAAGAACTGGAAGACATATGGAATCAAGCTGAAATTAAAAGAACACCTGCTGAGTGGGCACTGAAGTATTTGTGGAACAAAAAAGAAATCTAGTAGGAAATTTGTTGATTTGCAACGTATCCGGGAGAGAAAATTATTATGAGAGGGTATGTCAGTAAAAAATTAGTAATTGAAATTTTATTCATACTTCCATTCGCAATTCTACCTGCTTTTTTAGAGTATTATGGAGGACTAGTGGCCTTAATTTTAATGCCTCTTAGCCTTTTATTAAGGGAAAATATTGAAGGTAATTATGAAATATACAATGATAAAAAGTTGCTGTTCAATTTTATCATTGTATATTCAATTTTACTTATGTACGTGTTTTTCACTGCATTTGGATTATACAAAAGTCTTGGATTTAATGATGAATATGTCAAGAATATCATCAAAATAATTTGTCTTACTTTATCCCTTATTTTATTGAAAATATCTAGGGTTAGTATCAAAAACTTTAAATGGAATGTTTGCCGGAGTCATATTTTAGGTACCTTGACTATAGCTCTCATGTATGCGTGCATTACAATATTTTTTGATGGATTTATATTCATAAATAGGTTTAACGGAGATATAGTTAATTATGGTTTTTTCATATTAAAAACGGTAATATTGGTAGCATTTTTCGAAGAATTTTTATGCAGAGGTATACTCATTTCTGCTCTAAAAGGATATCAAATAGCAGAATGGAAAGCAAATATAATGCAAGCTCTCCTTTTTGGAATCCTTCATTGTGTAAAAAATATCTAGACAAGGGAATTGGTGTTGCATTATTAATAACCTGTTATCAAACTGTAATAGGGTATTTCTTTGGGAAGTTATACCTGAAAACAAAGTCACTTACGCCAGGAATATTGATCCATCTTTTATGGGATATATTATAAGATTATCTAGAGCCCAGCCTGAATGTTATCCGCCGAAAAATGACAGTTTGTATACTTCAATCAAAGGAGAATTGAATGATTGGTAAAATGATTACTTGCAGAAGTGCGTTAATGTATAAAGGAATGTTAACGACTAAAAAACAATATTAATAAGCATTAAGCACTGTTTTCGGTAGGAAGTGTTTTATGGTTGAAAAAGATGATTGGCGATTACTGAATGATGTCTGGTATCTGAAGGGGCAATGTATCAATCCTACTAATGGTGAAGAGGTAATAAAGTACCTGCCACATCTTAAACATTGCATATTTTGCTATGATAAAGTAAACAAAAATAGAATCCGTTGGTTTGTTCCAGATGAAAAGAACATTTCCTGCTGTATTTGTGAAAAATGCTTTGCGGATTTTTGTGAAATGTTTAGTTGGCGATTGCTTGACGGGCTATGACATCGACTGGGATAAATAAATTTTAAAATTATGTAGTAGTAGAAAATGCAACCATGTTATACTGTATTTTTACTGGAGGGAATTGGACTTCTGAACTAAGATCGATAAGAATAATTAATGTTAACAAAAGAACAATATTACAAGATAGTCGAAGTTGGCAAAATAACTGGTTACGGATTAATGTTTGTTCGAAGAGCATTGGAATTAATGGACTGGGATATAGATAGAGCAATAGAATATTTAAAAGAGAACTGATTATACTTGGTTTAATAGTTGCAGGCTTGTTAAGACTCAGAAATATATCAAAGTCATGACTTAGAAACTTCTCAATTCATTTTCAACTTCGTTTTTTTTATACTTGCCATTAAGGAGATCTTCTATTTCTACTTTTTTAACATCAAGTAAATAAGCAACGAGTAAATGATATTTATCATAATAAAATGACTTGAATTCAGAACTTTCTTCTAGCATACCGCTTCTAAGCATATCTAACGTCATGTTATAATCAAATTCTTTTTGTGCTATATATTCAGAATATCCTTCATTTATCCACGAACGGACGGTTACAATAACATCAATCCTGTCCTCTCAAACCATGTTGAGAGTGTATGGTGGTGACGTCAAGGATTAAGAAGTAGAGTGGATGAAAAGAATTAAATATAGGTTTTCAAGTGTTGGAAATTTCTTGGCTAAATTTTATGATTAATTTTTATTCTTGACATATACAGTTGAACTATATAGTTGGACTATAGTAAGGAGGAGAAAAAAATGAATTTGGAAAAATATCTGCCGCTGACAGAGACAACATATTACATTCTACTTTCATTGCTTGAACCGGGACATGGCTATGCTGTGATGCAGAAGGCAGAGGAATTAAGTGCTGGACGTGTTCGAATCGCAGCAGGTACAATGTACGGTGCAATTGATAATCTTTTGAGGCAGAAGTTGATTACATCTGTTTCTTCCTCAGATCCACGACGGAAAATGTATCAGACTACCGTTGAAGGTGCTCATGTACTCGAGTTGGAGTCACAGAGATTAAAGCATATGATTGATATATATAATAGGATTCAAGGAGATGAACAATATGATTAAATTTAAGGTGTTTTACGATTTTGATGCAGAAGAAAAATATTTGGATAATATGGCTGTACAGGGACATATTTTGAAAAAGTACTCTATATTTGGTTTTTATCATTTTGAATCCGGCAAGCCGCAAAATCTAAAATATAAAATTGATTACCAAATATTTAAGAATAGTAAGGAATTTGATAACTATATCGCATTATTTGAAGATGCAGGCTGGAGACATATTTATGGTACAAAAAACAGTGGGAATCAATATTTTTTGCCAATGAGTGAGAAGGCTGGAACGGATATTTTTTCGGATAGAATTTCAGCTGCTGCACGATATAAAACTTTATACAACATTTGTATGGCGAATTTTGTATGTTTTATTTGTTTCTTATCTGTGGTATTAATTTCTGCCGGTGGAGATCTTTCTAAGCTGACGTTTTTGACCCCGGGCTTGTGGGAACGTACAGGAAAAGCCTTTTGGTCTGCATTCTTCTTTGAACTTCCTTTTGCTTTATTTCGTGTAGTACCACTTGTTCTATTTGCAGTAGTTGCTGTTTTTTATTGTTACTGGGGCCTAAAGGCGAAAAAGATTTATAAACTAAGTATAAATGAGGAGAACAAACAATGAATAAGAAACATCTTTCACTCATTTTTATAATAGGTGCGCTTTGTATGATATTTACAGGTTGTAGTAAACAAGTATTGCCTGCAAATACTGATTCTCTGGTATTTAACATCAGCAGTTTAGAGGTACCTGATAATATAAAAATTGTAGGACTTGGCGAAGCCAGTCATGGGGTTAGTGAGTATCAAAAAATGAAGATAGATGTATTTAAGTCGTTGGTTACAAATAATAGCTGTGATACTTTTATCATTGAAGGTGATTTTGGCGGTGCATTAAAAGTGGAACAATATATTCATGGTGGCAGTGGAACCGCAAAAGAAGCAGTAAACGAAATCGGTTTTGCTATTTACCGCACACAAGAGATGGTTGACTTGATAGACTGGATGCGTAAATATAATGAAACCGTTCCTGTCGGTGGAGACTTACATTTTTACGGAATGGATATGCAACGTTATGATAACAACAAAGAATATTTGTTTATGGTGTTAGATGACGGAGCACCAGAATTAAGCGAGCGATATAAGGCGGCATTTGCTTCGTTAACAGATGAAAATCGTTTAACACTTGACAGTTCTGCGTTGAAACAAAGTGAAAATAATGCGCTCGCTTTGTTAGAAGAAATGGATAAGCAAAAGGATCAGATTGTTACTCTAGTTGGGGAAGATGTTTATGATTTTGCGAGAGAATCTGCTAATTCCATATATCAATGTAGTAAGCTTGTGGGAAGCAATACAAACTACAACACATTGCGTGATAGCTTTATGGCTGAAAAAGTTAAATGGTTTGTGGAACATGGTGATGGCGATATGCTATTTATAAATGGGCATAATGGTCATATCGGAAAAGTTTCTGCATATGGGTATAAATGTCTTGGAGAACTTTTGACTGAAGAATATGGGGATGGTTATTTTTCTATAGGTACTGACGCTATAAATACTCGTTTTAATTCTCAGATG
The DNA here is from genome assembly GCF_000179595.2 of Acetivibrio cellulolyticus CD2. Taxonomy (NCBI): domain Bacteria; kingdom Bacillati; phylum Bacillota; class Clostridia; order Acetivibrionales; family Acetivibrionaceae; genus Acetivibrio; species Acetivibrio cellulolyticus. Next base: position 86,323 of record NZ_JH556659.1, read on the forward strand.
GATGATGGTTTCGCTGTAATGGAAGTGAAAAATTCCAATACCCTGACAAATATTACTGATGTTATAGAAAGTAATTATTTCTACCTTGATTTTGCAACAGTAAGCGAAGATGGGGAATGGCAGAGCTTTATTAACAATCAACAAAAAATGACTGCACTTAATGTAGGTATTTCAAAGTGGCAACAGAAAGTTTCCACATTTTTTACGCAGAAGATTATTCCTGCAAAAGCTTATAATGGGGTAATTATATTCCGTGACGTTACACCAAGTAACCTATTGCCTATATGAAGAAAGAAACCGTTTATGCAGTTATGAATATTCTATCAATCAATACTGGTATGGTTTAATGTGCTAATCTGGTGCAGTTTTTCAGAATAAAGCAACATTTAATAAATCGGCTTCACTCGCATATTTGAATGCAATTTATTATAATTAAAATAGAGTTTTGCTTTGATTTTTTGAATGAAAAAGTGGGGAAAATGGGGGAGTGAAGCAAGACTTTATTTGAAAGGAACAAGCACCTAAAGTCATGCAAATAAAGGGTTTTGGCTTGTTTGGCAAAGAAATTGGTCGTGTCATCCTTGTGGATATAAAAGATGACATTCAGAATTTGGAGGGGTCACAGTTCGATCCCTTTTGTTTTTGCTCTTTACAAAGCTAAAAATTTCAAATAAAATAGAAGCGAACAGATGTTTGAGAAAGAAGTAGACAACACCAAAACGGAGGAAATAACCTTATGGAGAAGAAAAAGAATAACAAAATCACCATTCGTTCAAGCGCAGCCGAGTACCTGACATATATTGCAGCAACAGGTGATGATCCACAAAGCATTGAAATGCGTTATGAAGACGAAAATATCTGGCTTACACAAAGGATGCTGGCAACGCTGTATGATGTGGAAATACCGACAATAAACTATCATATTAAGAAAACTTTTGATGATATGGAGCTGGTTCCGGAAGCAACTATTAGAAAATTTCTAATAGTTCAATCTGAAGGCAACAGGCAGGTTTCTCGTGAAGTGGAACATTATAATCTACAAATGATTATTGCCGTGGGTTTTAAAGTGAACAATGAACGTGCGGTACAATTCCGTAAATGGGCGAATCAGATTGTAAAGGATTACACAATTAAAGGATTTGCTATGGACGATGAACGCTTGAAAAATGGCGGATCTATTTTGACAGAGCAGTATTTTGAAGAGCAACTCCAGCGTATCCGTGAAATCCGTCTGAGTGAGCGGAAATTCTATCAAAAAATTACCGATATCTATGCGACCGCCATTGATTACGATATAAATGCAAGTGCCACAAAGCGCTTTTTCGCTACGGTACAAAACAAGCTACATTGGGCGATACATGGACAGACTGCCTCAGAAGTAATTTATAACCGTGCTGATGCCGAAAAGGAACATATGGGGTTGACCACATGGAAAGATGCACCACATGGAAAAATTCAGAAATTTGATGTATCGGTAGCTAAAAACTACCTGAGCGAATTTGAAATGGGGCAGTTGCAACGACTGGTTTCTGCCTATTTGGATATTGCAGAGGATATGGCTCTTCGACATATACCCATGACCATGCTGGATTGGGAAACTCGATTGAACCGTTTTATACAAGCAACTGACCGTAATGTTTTATTGGATGCAGGAAAGGTAACGGCGGAAATTGCTAAAGCTCATGCTGAGAGCGAGTTTGAGAAATACCGCATTATCCAGGACAGGCTGTTTCAATCTGACTTTGACAAATTAATTGATAGTAAAAGGAATGAAGAATAGCATTTGCACATGTTGAAAATACTCATTTTCTGAATACGCTTATTCGTGAATTTGATGACATTGGGACTGATTGGGAAGCTATACTGCATCAGATAATAGAAATTACAAAAAAACTTATAGAATTGGTCTCAAATGCAATTGACAAAGGTCAATACTTTTATTTGGATGGAATATAAGTATTGAACCTCTTGCACAAAACAAAAAATAGCACTACAAACTTAAGGGTATAAGAATTTAGTCTTTAAAACCAGTCTTCATATTTTTGCATTTCATCACAAGTTTCATAATCATTAATAAAATGTAAGATTGCAAACTTTTTGTCTGTAACATGGTTTAATCCTCTAATATAATTATAAATGTAACAAGGCTACAGCATTTTCTTCCTTCTAAAAACTTATTTGGTGATGTTATTAGAAATGCGATTACCTTTTACAATAGGCTAAGGGGTTTCTTCCTTCTATAATCATTGGCGAACATAGAAACCCCGCTACCCTTTAATATGGAGGAAATATATGAACAGAATTTATTTAAGAAGAAAAAATAAAATAATAATCAATACTGGACTGGCATTAACTCCAAACACAAGGGAAGTTGCCACTATTCTAAAAAATATTGAAAGTCTTGGATATACTTTTTCTCAAGATATAATAAATATACTTAATACATATACAGTTGAGCAATTGAAGAATTTCTATAAAGGAATAGTTAAGAACATTAAGAGGCTGGTTGGGGCGGATGTTGTGTACAATCCAATGTACCCAAATTTTCCAGCCCAGGTCATGAAGGCTTCCGAATGCGAGCTTTACATAAATGCAATAATCCATTACGTGTCATTTGGTAGCTTGGTACCATACTATGATATAGAAAAACGTAATCCTTTAAAGGATAAAGTAAATTTTAAAATCATAAATCTTGGAGATATGAATGAGTTTAATGAGATATTTGTAAATATTATAAACTCAAAAACATCGATTTCCGAAACTGATAGAGCTGATTTGGAGTGGTTTGTAAAAAATCATAAGAAAGATGTTTATGGTTATTTGCCAGAAGAAATACCTCTTAAGGAAAATGCAAGCTATTTGTGTAAGCTTCTTTATGTGAATTCTTTAGCAGATATGACCATTTATTCAAAATATATTAAGATAGCTACAGACGTTTTAAGATTTGCTGTTTCATTATCTGACGGTGATGTAAGCCTTGCGTCAAAAACAAGGTTTATAAGCTTCAAAAGAGCAGATAGACGTATGCTCTTATCTTTGTTGGAAAATTGCAATAATATTGAAGAAGATATGTTGAGATACAAAAACCAAAGGATAAGGCTTGGTGAAAGACTACACCCATCTGAGTACAAGATGTTTGAAAAATCGCAAAGGGCCTTTGGAAAATTGAGAAATAGCGAAAAAATAGATACTTTCAACAGCAAAGTAAATTTAGCTTTTTATTGTGGAGAAACAAAAGATATGGTAATGCTTTTAAAACAAAGACCTGGTGAATTCGCAAGAAAGCTTGATTATCTATTAAGGACATGTGAGGACACAAATATGGCATTGAGTGAATTTTATAAAATTGCAGGTGAAATATCCACTCTAGTATTATTGCAGGTACTTGAGCATTTTAAAACCAGAAATGAAAAAAATGAGCTTCGCGTATTTTTCCCAAAAGGAAGTATTGCAAAGGTTTATGGAATTTCAAATAATTTACCTGATTTAGATGCTGAGCTTTGCGAGAAGGTTGTAGATATTTGTAAAGCAAGGCTTAAAGAATTATATGGTTCCAGGGAAAAGCTTGGCAAGGTATATATTGATGAAAAGCTTAAGGATTATTTGGTTCCATTTTCCCAAAGATCAGCCAGTAAAGCATTAAAAACCATAGTAAGAGGCTCAAAGGTAGATATCTCTTCTCATGCCACTACAATAAGAACCTTTATTTACTGGAAGGAACCTAAAGGTAATAGAACAGATATTGACCTTTCAGCAGTAATGTATGATTCTAACTGGAATTACATGGAGCACATTTCATATACAAACTTAAGATCTCTCAAATACAGAGCTGCCCATAGCGGTGATATAACTTCTGCACCAAAAGGAGCTTCGGAGTTTATCGATTTGGATTTGGAGTCTGTTAGAAAATATGGAGGAAGATATGTTGTGTTCACTGTTATGTCCTTTACAGAACAGAATTTTGTGGATCTTCCAGAGTGTTTTATGGGATGGATGGCTAGAAAGAATGTCAATTCTGGGGAAATATATGAAGCGAAAACCGTTAAAAACAAAATAGACATAGCTTCACAAAGCTTAATATGCATTCCAATGGTTCTTGATCTATATGAAAACAAAGTGGTTTGGGCGGATATTTCACTAAAATCCCAGCCAAGATGGAACAATGTTGAAAACAATATGTCAGGCATGATTTTGATGGGTAAGGCTTTGACAACCATGAAAAAGCCAAATCTCTACGATTTGTTAATGCTTAATGCAGAGGCAAGAGGCGAATTGTGTGAATCAATAGAAGATGCAGATACGGTTTTCTCTATTAACAATGGGATAACTCCATATGATACGGACATTATCGTATCGCAATATTTATAAAATTACAGTAAATAGCTGCTATATGGAGTAGGTTGCATAAATAAAAAACAGCGTGTACAGATGTGATATTGCTGCCTGTCATATTGTGGTATAATGGATATAATAAATTCGGAACTAATAGGAGGGCTAAATGTTATATAGAGAGTTTGGAAAAACAGGAGAAAAAGTAAGCATTTTAGGTTTTGGACTTATGCGATTACCGGTAATAGATGAAGATTTCGGAAGAATTAATTATGACAAGGCAATTCCAATGGTTCGTTACGCAATTGATCAGGGAGTAAATTATTTGGACACAGCCTGGACCTACCATAACGGCAATAGCGAAGCATTTTGTGCTAAAGTTTTGGAGGACGGTTACAGGGAAAAAGTCAATGTTGCCACTAAACTGCCGGTATGGGAGATAAAAGTGCATGAAGATTTTTATGGACTTCTGGATCAACAACTGGAGCGATTGAAGCTGGAAACCATAGATTTTTATTTGTTGCATGCATTCAACCATGGAACGTGGGAAAACTGTAAAGCAGCTGATTTTGGATTATTTCTCGATAAAGCGAAAAAATCCGGAAAGATTAGATATGCAGGATTCTCTTTTCATGATGATCTTGATTTGTTTAAAGAGATCGTTGATACATATCCTTGGGATTTTTGCCAGATTCAATTGAATTATATGGATGAAAACTATCAGGCTGGCCTTGAGGGAATGAAGTATGCACATGAACGCGGACTCGGGGTCGTCATTATGGAACCCCTTAGAGGAGGAACGTTATCAAAGAGAGAAATTCCAAAAGAACTGGAAGACATATGGAATCAAGCTGAAATTAAGAGAACACCTGCTGAGTGGGCACTGAAGTATTTGTGGAACAAAAAAGAAATAGGTATCGTGTTAAGCGGAATGAGCGAAATGTGCCAGGCAGAAGAAAATATACGTATTGCATCCGAATCGGAAGCCGATTCATTGACAGCTGAGGAAAATAAGTTGATTGAACAGGCCAAACAATTCTTCCTGGAAAGAACGGTTGTCAATTGTACCAATTGCAGGTATTGCATGCCATGCCCTGTTGGAGTAAACATCCCCGAAAATTTCTGGGCCCTTAATCATGCTACCCAGTTTAATGATCACGGCAAGGCGGATTTTTGGATTAATGGGTGGCTCGGCCAGGAAGCTAGACCTTCTAATTGCGTAGAGTGTGGTTTATGCGAAAGTAAATGTCCGCAAAATATACAAATCCGAAAATATCTAAAAGTTGTTAAAGAAAAATATGAAAAGGTAAATCCATAGAAAACCTTAGATCTGCTTATGGAATACATTTCTTGAATATCTTGAGTATGTTGAGAAACAATACTGAATTACTTGCATAAAGAAGGAAAATGACAAGAATGGGGACGGTAATTTGAAATGCAACCCAAATGATAAACCACCAATACATATATGCCCAAAAGAATGTTGCTTCTTTTAGAGAGAAGCAACATTCTTTTGCACCAGGTCTTTACACTAACATTGATGAAGCGTTGCAACATGCTAAACCAGTTCTTGTGTCTCATTGCGGTTGTACTTTTGGGATTTGTATCAGGAATGATAAGGAGAAAGGTGAAAAGGACTGGTATGAACCTTGTGAGTCAGAACTTGAAAGCAAGGGTTTACCATGGTTCTATTTCTGTGACTCTCAAAGACTTATAAAGAAGAACAGACTGTTATGAAATGTTTGTCGGGTGATATCAAAGAGAGACATGATTCTTGTAAAATTTTGATTGATGATATTAAGCAGTTGTAATCATAACTAAAGTGTAATGAAAAAGGGATAGATGACTGCCAATTTATTAAACTGGGAAATTTAAGAGGTTGTTTTATGAAATGGGAAGAATATATATCTGAAATTGAGTTAATAGAAAAACAGAATAATACTGAGCATGACTTGTATAATATTATAGCCAATGTACTAAGAGAGCGTCTAGCGTTTAAAAAGGTTTCAATAAGAGATGTTGGAGATAGAAAAAGAACTGTGGAAGAAAAAGAAAAAGCTTTTTGGGGGTTACGAGGTTTTCCAGACTTTGTGATTTTAAGTAGGGATTATGTTCCGATTGCCAAAAGTATTGAGAGAAAATTAATTTATGGAGTAGTTGAAGCAAAATATGTTGATAAACCTTTATTGGAAGATTGGAGAGACAGATTACAATTTGTAGGACATCTTTTGTGGTTTGAGAAAGTAATTTATACAAATGGTATTGAATGGAGATTTTATAACAATCCATGGGGATGTGATCCAATAAAAATTCAAAATGAGTCTTACAAAGAGTTTAGTAAAAATAAAGAAAAAACAAATCAAGTTGATAAGTTTTTAGGGCAATATAGTACCACAGAACTTAAATACGATTCTTTTTTGCTAAGAGTAAAAAATGAAGATGGAACAATGTTGTGGAAGTATAAAGAGTGGAATAGGTTAATTAATTTTTTAAATAACTATGAGTTGATTTAGTACGATTAATTTTAATTTATATTATCAGGAATTAGGTAAGAAAGAGAATTATAGAGTGATAGTTTTTGAAAATTCATATGTAATAGCAAAACGGTTTGTTGAAAAGCGAATTTTATAATGAGCAAGTGAAAGTAGTTTACAGTATGAGTTAGGGGATAAACTTATGTTTGGTGCAATTGCTGGTGATATAATTGGTTCGGTTTTTGAATGGCATAATGTAAAGTCTATAGACTTTGAATTGTTCTGCAGACAGTCACGATTTACTGATGATACAGTTATGACTATTGCTATAGCCGATGCTATTCTAAACAAAGATACGAAAAACAATTTTATAATAGATAATATTGAATCAAAGATGACATACGCATCAAAGTTAAGGGAATACGGTAAAAAGTACCCTGATGCTGGTTATGGTCAAATGTTTAATCAATGGTTATCAAGCAAGGATTTAAAACCTTATAATAGCTATGGAAATGGCTCTGCCATGAGAGTAAGCCCAGTTGGATTTGCTTTTAATACCTTAGAAGAAGTGTTAAAAGAAGCTAAGAGAAGTGCAGTTATTACACATAATCATAGAGAAGGAATAAAAGGTGCTCAAGCTGTTGCTAGTACAGTTTTCTTAGCCAGAACAGGGAACAGTAAAAAAGAAATAAAAGAGTATGTTGAAAAAAAGTTTAAATATAATCTAAGCCAGAGATTAGATGATATAAGACCTAATTATAAATTTGATTCTTCCTGTCAGGGTTCAGTACCACAAGCGATAATTGCTTTTCTTGAAGCAGAGAGTTTTGAGGACGCTATAAGAAAAGCTATTTCAATAGGAGGAGACAGTGATACAATCGCATGTATTGCAGGAGGAATTGCACAGGCATATTATAAAGAAATACCGGGCTTTATTGTAGATAGAATAAGACTTATTCTTGATTCAGGATTAAAACGAGTATTGGATAACTTTAATGAACGTTTTGATGTTCCGATAAAGGTGAGTTAAAAGTAGTTATAAGTAGATGTATGCATTTTAGCGCATTGCTTAGTTCGCACAAGTTTTAAATGCGTATTACCAATTATTTGTATTTAGGTGTGTGATGATTTGAAAGCTATTCAGCATATGGATTACCCAAAGGAGTCAATTGGGAGCTACTACCATGAATTCCTAATCCGCGTCCTCCGTTCAAAATATGGGCGACTTCTGAAAGAATTGAGCCGTTTTTTATAGTTGAACACCACCCGATAACTTTAGCTCTAATTCTTAGAATTGAAACTGGTTTTAAGAAGAGAATGGCAAGTATGAACTTTTAGATGAAGCATTCAAAAGTTATAGTGAAGCTTTAACTTTATACCAAGATTTCAAATAGGGTTTATACAGAGTGGTTCTATTAAATACTACAAAAGGTGGACCTTGAATGAACCTGGATCCGGAGCTATCATGATGATAAGCTATAAAATAAGGAGGTCAGGGAATGGAACTAAATATCAAACAACTAAATCAAAAAATACAACCGCTTGGTATGGGATGCTGGGCGATTGGTGGTACGTGGGGACCGAAAGATCTTCCCCTTGGCTGGTCAAAAGTAGACGATCAGGAATCAATCAAAGCATTGAAACATGCTTATGAAAGGGGTATCACATTATTTGATACGGCTGCCACGTATGGTTATGGGCATAGCGAAGAAGTACTTGGGGAGGCGTTACATGATGTGAGAAATAAAATCCTGATCGCGACCAAATTTGGATGTCCTTGTGATGATGTTAAAAGAGAAGGCCGGGGAGAAAGCGTTGAAAGGGAATCTATTATAAAGGAATGCCATGATTCGCTAAGAAGACTTCGTACAGATTACATAGATATTTATCAACTCCATATACAATCAGTAGAAATAAACCAAATTGATGATGTAGTAGAGACACTTGAAATTCTTAGAGAAAGAGGCGATATCCGAAGTTATGGTTGGAGTACGGATTTTCCCAAAAAAGCAAAGGCTATTTTAAAGTATCCCGCATGCAGTACAATTCAGTTTGACTTAAATATATTTGCTAATAATGAGGAAATGATACAGCTCATTGATGATCATCAAGTTATGGGATTAAACAGGCAGCCATTGGCAATGGGCTTACTGTCCGGAAAGTATGACATAAACAGCAAATTGCCAAACGATGATATTCGTTCTGGAACATTAGATTGGATGATATATTTTAATAAAGGAGTTCCAAATAGCCGATTACTTAGTAAAATCGAAGCTATTCGAGAGATTATTACATCTGGCGGGCGTACCATGGTGCAGGGAGCGTTGGCGTGGAATTGGGCAAGAAGTGAGTATATGGTACCGATTCCGGGATTCAAGAATATAAAGCAGGTCGAAGATAATATTAGTGCACTTGACTTTGGTCCATTAACAAAGAAACAGGTTGAAGAAGTTAATAATATTATAAAAGAATAGATTGTTGAGGTTATATGTTTACTAAAATCGATAGAAATTCGAAAATTCCTTTAAATAAGCAGATTTATGATACGATAATTAATAATATTCTTACAGGAAGACTAAAAGCTGGTGATAAAATGCCCTCGACTAGAATATTATCCGATACCCTCGGTGTTGCAAGAAATATACTGGTAGAAGTATACGAGCAGCTAACTTCAGAGGGCTATCTGGAAGTAGTGAGGGGAAAGGGAACTTTTATTTCGTCCATTGAAATAAAACCGATTATGTATCGAGAAACAAAAAAAGAGACTGATCAACCAGTTAAGAAGAGTGATATTATTTCATTTGAATGCGGGATACCTGATTTGCGAAGTTTTCCGCGAAATGTGTGGGCCGGTTATCTTAAAGAAAGTATGTTTGATATGACATCTCAGGAATGTGGCTATAGCCACATTCTTGGTTATAAGCCCCTCAGGATAGAGATCGCAGGTTATTTGCAGAATTATAAAGGTATTTGCTGCAGCAGTTCCCAAGTTTTTATCACTGCAGGCACAACGGATGCTATCGAATTTCTGTCACTTTTATTTCGTAACCGATGTCCTAACTTTATATGCGAAGAAGCTACGGTACCATTCATTCCTGATATTTTTAGATTACAGGGATATCACATGAAAACAATTTCAGTTGATGAGGAAGGCATGTCATTGAAAGAACTTCAGGAGGTTCCCGGTTCATTACTTTGCGTTTCACCCTCACACCAGTTTCCATTGGGAGGAACTCTATCCTTTGAAAGAAGAAATAGCATCTGTGATTGGCTTCTTAGGAATCATAATTTTCTTATAGAAGATGACTATGACAGTGAATTCCGGTATAAAGGTGCTTCGGTGAATTCGTTGTATCAGCTTGCCCCGGATCATGTGTTACATCTTGGTACCTTTAGTAAGACTTTAATACCAGCCTTACGATTGGGATATATGGTAATACCGGAAACGTTGCTCGAAGAAGCTAAGCAATTGAAATTTCTATTGAGAAAAAGAATAGACCTAGTAAATCAGATTGCATTATATAAATTTATAGCGTCTTCAAAATATACAAAACATATCTTTAAAATGAAGAAGATATATAAAAGTAGAATGTTATATATTACGAGTAGACTTAGGGAACTTTTTGGAGACGAAATCTATATAAATGGAGAAAATTCAGGACTCCATATTGCAGTCACCTTTACAAATTATCGCTTTGACGAGCATTTTTCGGATATACTTTTACAAAATGATCTAGCCATTGATCTGCTGACTGATTACCAACAAAATCCGTCTCGAGAAACGAACACACTGATATTCGGTTTTGGTAATTTAGAGGTGAAGGAAATTGAAAATGGCTTGCAAAGGTTTAAGGAAGTGATTTGTAATATAAAACTTAATAATTCAATTTAATTTTACAAATTGAGCTATTTGATTTAAAATCTCTTTATGGGGTTTTCAAAGACATCATTACTGCCCTCTCGAGCCACTATGTAATGAGTTGGAAATAACAGTGAACGAGTTATTATCAGGCGAAAGATTACAAGAAGTGAATTACAAAGAGAAAGCGGAGGAAAATATGGTGAACTTAATTAGTAAGAACAAAAAGACAAAAGAAGAAAGAATTATTTCTGCCGTAATTACTATAGTTATTATGGTAGTTGCTCTGGCAGGTGGAATTGTAGGCAAATATTTCAATCATCCCGAAGCGCAGGCAACCACTATCATAATGGTATTGATTTCGGAGACTTGTTTTGTTGCAATATGGATAGCAACTACAATTGTTTTAAGAAAAAATGGATGATGAACTGATTACTAAATCTATTTTTTAGTGTTGAAATGTTCCCGCATACTGTGAAAATACTGAAAAATAGTTGACATGTTCCCAAGAACGCTTACGATAAGATGGCGTTCGAGTTTCACGGAGAGAACGCAAGGTTTAATTTCCCTAGATGATGTATATTTAAAAAAACAAATAGAGAATATAGCATTTCAGATTTCAAAAAGATCCATGTATAAAACAAGAATTTTATGAATATTATTGTTCAAGGAAAACTAAATTCCAGCAAAATGGAAACATTAAAGAGGTTTGAAAAGTGAGAGAAATTAATCAGACAAAGGTATTTGTGCAATATCGGGATGTAATGAAACCATATGAGCCTGTTATGGGGAGAAAATATACTATTACACATTCGGATAAAACTGCAGAATTATTTGTGTTTGTAGCTCAAAATTATGCTGAAGATCAAATCACAAGTATGCGTGACGAGGTAATAGTTGCCTGGGAGCCATATAAAATAGGAATTGCTTTAATAGGCTCCGTGATTGTGGATGGTAATGGTGTAATAGGAGATGCTTATATAAGAAATAAGATTTTTTATAACGAAATGCCTAAAGCACTTCAAGCTTTACGTCAAGCTGACAGATTTTTATTTGACAAAGAACCTAATCTTGATAAAACACCGGTATTGATTCATTTTATCTCAAGCAATCCTATATATGACAAGACATATAATTTTGGGGCTATCGGCATCTATAAGTAATATTTTTGAATATTTCCTAATTCTAGTACGAATAATATGTTATAACTCAGAAGGAGGAAATAGAAAATGAAAAAACTACTTTATATTGTTGCAAATTCAAAACCCGAAGAAATATCATCGAGTAAAACAGTAGGTCGAGCATTAGTTAACAGTATTATGGATAAATATAAGGATTTTAGCCTGGAGGAATTGGATTTATATAATGAGCATATTCCGCGTCCAAAGTACAGCTATTTTAGTAAGCGCAGTACTTTGGTAAGTGGAGATGCTCTTTTAAAATTGACAGCTCAAGAGCAGAATGATGTACAACAAATGTCAAAATTATGTGATCAGTTTGTATCTGCATCGGTTTATATTGTAGCTTCTCCTATGTGGAGTCTATCATTTCCAGCGGTGCTTAAAGATTATATAGATTGTATTATTCAGGCAGAAAAAACAATAACTTTTACAAACAATAAGCCGGAGGGACTATTAAATGATAGACCACGTACATTTATTTATGTTCAATCCTCTGGTGCCAATATTCCATGGATAATGAAGCCTATACTTGATAAAGGACTTAATTATGTGGAAGATATAATGAAGTTTATTGGTATAAGCAAATTTGATGAACTTTTAATAGATGGTACAGGTAGTACAGAAACGGAAAAATCTGAAGCTATTGAAAAAGCAAAAAGTAAAATTGGTACTATTATTGATGAATTACAATATTAACTTAACTAATAAAGTATGCGAAGACAGTTGCGTAGATTAAGGCAGGTAACTAACATTATAGTACCTGCTTTTTTGTGTACAACTTTGTATTGTGTTCTTTTCATTTCATGATGTGGATAAGGTTGTGTATAAGAATTGGGAATATGTAAGCGTACAATACAACCCATCTGTTAATCAATTTGTTAGCATGAGATAATACACCAAAAACCAGGAGGCGTCTTATGTTATATAAAGAATGGGAAAAGTTAATTAGAGAATTCGAAAAAAGCGGAAAAACCCAGGCTCAGTGGTGTAGGGAAAAGGGGTTGAAAATCAAAGCATTCAATTTCCAATATAGAAAATATAGAAGAGATAATCAAAACAAGGAAGAAATTAACAAAACAAACTGGATGCCAATTCAGTTTGAACCAATGATGACATCAAAACTCAACATAAGAATAGGGAAAGCTATAATTGAAATTGAGAACGGATATGACGAAAGACTTTTGCAAACT